>DASSWH010000041.1:0-3614 GCA_035705175.1 Pseudidiomarina sp. | reverse complement strand
ATTTCGCCTTGTTTACCACGATCCTTACCGGTCGTGACGACGACTTGATCGCCTTTAACTAACCTTTCCATTACTCAGCGCTCCTGATTAAAGTACTTCCGGTGCCAACGAAATGATCTTCATGAATTTTTCACCACGAAGCTCACGTGTGACCGGGCCGAAAATACGCGTACCAATTGGTTGATGCGCAGCGTTCAACAATACCGCAGCATTGCTGTCGAAACGCACGACAGAACCATCTGGACGACGCACGCCCTTACGGGTTCTAACGATAACGGCATTATGCACGTCACCTTTTTTCACTTTGCCACGCGGCGCTGCTTCTTTGATAGTGACTTTAATCACATCACCAATGCCCGCATAACGACGGTGTGAACCGCCTAAAACTTTGATGCATTCTACTCGTTTAGCACCGCTATTGTCGGCCACATCGAGACTGCTTTGCATTTGAATCATGGTCTAAACTCCAAACTGAATTTTGCTTATTTCGCACGTTCGATAATATCGACCAGCTTCCAGCACTTTGTCTTAGACAGTGGACGCGACGAGGCAACACTAACTACGTCGCCGATGTTGCAATCATTGTTTTCATCATGCACATGCAGCTTGGTAGAACGTTTTACATATTTTTTGTAGATCGGATGCGCAACACTCCGTTCAACCAGAACCGTGATGGTTTTATCCATCTTGTCACTGACGACACGACCCACTAAAGAACGTGCTTGATTTTCTTGTTCACTCATTTCAGTGCCCTATTATTTCTCGGTCTGTACAGTCTTGATACGCGCAATGTCACGGCGCACACGCTTCAACTCACTACTACGTTGCAGCTGACCAGTGGCGTGCTGCATCCGCAAATTGAACTGCTCTTTGTGAAGCTCAGCCAACTCTTTGGCTACGTCTTCAGCAGATTTTTGTCTGATTTCGCTCGCTTTCATTACAGTATCGCCCGCGTTACAAATGTCGTTTTAACAGGAAGCTTTGCTGCTGCAAGTCGGAACGCTTCACGTGCGATCTCTTCAGAAACACCTTCCATTTCATAAAGCATGCGGCCAGGCTGCACATTGGCTACCCAATATTCCACATTACCTTTACCTTTACCCTGACGAACTTCCAGTGGTTTGCTGGAAATAGGTTTGTCTGGGAATACACGGATCCAGATCTTACCGCCACGCTTAATATAACGAGTCATCGCACGACGTGCGGCCTCGATTTGACGTGCAGTAATACGCCCGCGATCCAGTGACTTCAGACCGAACTCACCAAAGCTAACTTTGGCGCCACGGTGGGCCAAACCCCGGTTACGCAGCTTCTGCTGCTTTCTAAATTTAGTTCTTTTTGGCTGTAACATCGGTTATAACCTTATTTCTCTGTTACAGGTGAGCTTGGCACTTGCGCGTCAAATACTTCACCTTTGAAAATCCAAACCTTAACGCCAATGATGCCGTAAGTGGTTTTGGCTTCTGCCGTACCATAATCGATGTCCGCACGCAGGGTATGCAGTGGAACACGGCCTTCGCGGTACCATTCGGTACGGGCGATTTCAGCACCATTCAGACGACCGGCAACATTAATACGAATACCTTCAGCACCAAGACGCATGGTATTGGTGACGGCACGTTTCATAGCACGGCGGAACATAATGCGACGTTCAAGCTGCTGAGCGACACTTTCGGCAACCAGGGTTGCGTCCAGCTCAGGCTTACGAATTTCTTCGACGCCGACACTAACAGGAATACCCATGATTTCTGACGCTTCTTGGCGCAGCTTATCAATGTCTTCGCCTTTCTTACCGATCACAATACCTGGACGGGCGGTGTGAATAGTAATTTTGGCATTCTTCGCTGGTCTGTCGATTTGAATCTTGCTAACAGAGGCATGCGACAGCTTTTGTTTCAGATAGCTACGAACTTTAATGTCGTTATTTAGCATTTCTGAAAAATTGGCTGAATCTGCATACCAGATCGAATTCCAATCTTTAATTATACCAAGTCTGAAACCTGTTGGGTGAACCTTTTGTCCCATAAGTATTCTCTCTTACTTTTCGTCTACAACCACAGTGATGTGGCTTGTACGTTTAAGGATACGGTTACCACGGCCTTTGGCACGTGGTGACATACGTTTCATAGTCGGACCGTCATCAACCATGACAGCTGTGACATATAACTCGTCAATGTCTGCCCCATCGTTGTGTTCCGCATTAGCAATTGCTGAATCAAGCACGCCTTTTACCAGGACGGCTGCTTTTTTCGGGCTAAATGCCAATAAGTTAATTGCCCGCTCTACTGGCAAACCACGGATCTGGTCAGCCACTAATCGCACTTTCTGTGCAGAAATGCGTGCATAAGTGAGTTTTGCTTTCGTCGCCATATCTAAACCTTATCGCTTCGCTTTCTTATCAGCGGCATGACCTTTAAAGGTCCGTGTTGGTGAAAACTCACCTAACTTATGCCCCACCATATCTTCCGTAACAAACACAGGTACGTGTTGTTTACCGTTGTGAACAGCCAAAGTCAGGCCGATCATTTCAGGTGAAATCATTGAACGACGCGACCAGGTTTTGATCGGACGTTTGTTGTTGGCTTCGATCGCTTCCAAGACCTTCTTTTCAAGGTGCTGGTCAATAAACGGACCTTTTTTAATTGAACGCGGCATGTGAAATTCCTAGCCTTCTTTATTTACGGTTACGACGACGTACAATCATATTGTCTGTACGTTTGTTCTTGCGGGTTTTATAACCCTTAGTCGGCACACCCCAAGGTGTAACAGGATGACGACCACCTGAGGTACGCCCCTCACCACCACCATGTGGATGGTCTACCGGGTTCATGACCACACCGCGAACGGTTGGCCGTACACCACGCCAGCGTTTCGCACCAGCTTTACCCAGTGAACGTAATGAATGTTCGCCATTACCAACCTCACCTAAAGTAGCCTTGCAATCCAAAGCGACTTTGCGGGTTTCACCACTGCGTAAACGCAGCGTTGCATAACCATTCTCCCGAGCAACGTACTGAGCACTACTTCCAGCACTGCGTGCAATTTGCGCACCCTTGCCTGGTTTCATCTCAATACAATGCACGGTGCTGCCCAACGGGATAGCTGACAACTTCAGGCAATTACCGGCACGGATTGAAGCTTCTTCACCCGAATCCAAACGGTCACCAGCAACAATACCTTTAGGTGCAATGATGTAACGCTTTTCACCATCGGCATAATTCAGCAACGCAATATGCGCTGTACGATTTGGATCGTATTCAATACGCTCAACCGTTGCTGGAATACCATCTTTATTACGTTTGAAATCAACTAAACGGTACCGTTGCTTGTGACCACCGCCTTTATGACGCACAGTGATACGACCCGCATTATTACGGCCACCGTTTTTTGATTTCTTCTCAACCAGTGGCGCATGCGGCGCACCGGTGTATAGATCAGGGGTACTGATTTCAACTACAAATCTGCGACCAGCTGATGTAGGTTTAGCCTTTCTTAATGCCATTCCTGATTCCTCACCCGTATTCTATTTATTCGCCAAGGAAGTTGAGATCAGCACCTTCGACCAATGTCACGTAGGCTTTTTTCCAATCACTACGCTTGCCGAATGTACGGCC
>DASSWH010000040.1:0-9089 GCA_035705175.1 Pseudidiomarina sp. | reverse complement strand
CTTGACCGTTCACAACGACAGCTTTGTGACTGACCAACTGACGCGCTTCAGCACGAGTAGACGCGAAACCCATACGGTATACGACGTTGTCCAAGCGCTGTTCCAGCAATTGCAGCAAGTTCTCACCAGTGTTGCCCTTAATCCTAGCAGCTTCTTTATATTAGTTACGGAATTGCTTTTCTAAAACGCCGTACATACGACGAACTTTTTGCTTTTCACGTAACTGTAAACCGTAATCAGACAGACGGCCACGACGGGCGCCATGCTGACCAGGTGCGCTTTCGAGTTTACATTTCGTATCGATTGCGCGGACGCCGCTTTTCAGGAACAAATCTGTTCCTTCGCGACGACTCAGTTTGAGTTTAGGACCCAAATATCTTGCCATGATCTTTCTCCAACTATCGTATGGCGCCTATTAAACGCGACGTTTCTTAGGCGGACGACATCCGTTGTGAGGAATCGGTGTCACATCGGTAATATTCGTGATGCGATAACCTACCGCGTTCAGTGCACGAATCGATGACTCGCGACCAGGACCTGGGCCCTTTACGAACACTTCAAGGTTTTTCAAACCGTATTCCTTTGCCATTTCACCAGCGCGTTCAGCTGCAACCTGAGCTGCGAACGGGGTTGATTTACGTGAACCACGGAAACCAGACCCACCTGCTGTCGCCCATGACAGGGCATTACCCTGACGATCGGTGATAGTCACAATGGTGTTATTAAAAGATGCATGGATGTGAGCCATGCCGTCAGCGACTTGCTTTTTAACGCGCTTACGAGTACGAGTTGGTTGCTTAGCCATTTCTCAACTCCCTACTTCTTGATTGGTTTACGCGGACCTTTACGGGTGCGCGCATTGGTTTTAGTGCGTTGTCCACGTAGAGGCAAGCCACGACGATGACGGAGACCACGGAAACAACCGAGATCCATCAGACGTTTGATATTCATTGAAACTTCGCGACGAAGATCACCTTCAACAGCAAATTTACCTACTGCTTCACGAAGCAAGTCCAGTTTTTCTTCTGACAATGAGCCGA
The DNA here is from genome assembly GCA_035705175.1 of Pseudidiomarina sp. GTDB lineage: Bacteria > Pseudomonadota > Gammaproteobacteria > Enterobacterales > Alteromonadaceae > Pseudidiomarina. Next base: position 8,049 of record DASSWH010000040.1, on the reverse strand, counting down.
TCTTTGTGTCCTCGGCGATACCGACTGCTTCTAAGATGTGCTTAGAGCGAGTACGGCCGATTCCGTAGATCGCAGTCAAGGCAATGACTGCATGCTTGTTGTCAGGAACGTTAATGCCAGCGATACGGGCCACTAACACGTCTCCTATAATTAATGGGTGACCAGTTGAAAAGCCCGTTAGGATACTCAACCGGTCGCCAGATTGCAAACATATCAAAAGCCGCAGCCACAACTATTGTTTGGCCGCGGACTTCTTCTTCGAATTAACCTTGCCGTTGCTTATGCTTTGGATCACTGCAAATGACGCGCACAACACCGTTGCGCTTGATCACTTTACAGTTACGGCAGATTTTCTTCACGGAAGCACGAACTTTCATTGCTACACTCCGTAATTATCCAATCTTAACGGCCGAAGCCCTTGAGATTAGCTTTCTTCAGGACCGAGTCATACTGATGCGACATCAGATGGGTTTGGACCTGTGCCATAAAGTCCATGATGACCACGACGATAATGAGAAGTGAAGTTCCACCGAAGTAGAATTGCACGTTCCAAATAATCATCATGAACTCAGGAACCAGACAGACTAAAGTAATGTATAAGGCGCCTGCAAGCGTCAAACGGGTCATTACTTTATCGATGTACCGCGAGGTTTGCTCGCCTGGACGAATACCAGGAATGAACGCACCAGACTTCTTCAAGTTATCCGCTGTCTCACGTGGATTGAATACCAACGCGGTGTAGAAGAAACAGAAGAAGATGATCGCGGCTGCATAAAGCATTACGTACAGAGGCTGACCCGGTGACAATGTCAACGAGAGCTCCTGTAAGAAGTTTGCAACCATACCTTCGCCTTGGCCAAACCAAGTTGCGATAGTGCCTGGGAACAAAATAATGCTTGATGCAAAGATCGGCGGAATTACACCGGCCATATTCACTTTCAATGGCAAGTGGGTGCTTTGCGCAGCGAAGACCTTACGGCCCTGCTGACGTTTTGCATAGTTCACCACGATTCGACGCTGGCCGCGTTCTACGAACACGACAAACGCTGTTACCGCGATGACAATAACGCCAATCAATAACAACACCAACAAATGTAAATCACCTTGACGAGCTTGCTCTGCTGTCTGCCCAATGGCAGACGGGAGGCCCGCTACAATACCGGTGAATATAAGAATAGAGATACCGTTACCAATACCACGCTCGGTAATTTGCTCACCTAACCACATTAAGAACATGGTGCCAGTGACCAAGCTCACGATAGCTGTGAAATAAAAGGCTGGACCTGGGTCAATAACCAAGCCCGGCATCATATTTGGTAAGCCAGTCGCGATACCAATGGATTGGAACGTCGCGAGTATCAATGTACCCCAACGCGTATATTGGCTGATCTTACGTCGTCCAGCTTCACCCTCTTTCTTCAATTCAGCTAAGCGTGGGTGTACCACCGACGCTAACTGCATAATGATCGAGGCCGAAATGTACGGCATAATACCCAGTGCAAAAATTGACGCGCGCTCAAGTGCACCACCGCTGAACATGTTAAACATGGCAACGATAGTGTCTTTCTGCTGGTCAAATAGTTGCGCCAATACAGCGGCATCTATACCAGGAATCGGCACAAAGGAGCCCGCACGGAACACGATTAACGCGCCGAGTACAAACAGCAGTCGACGCCTTAGTTCCGAGGTGCCGCCTTGAGCTCTGTTAGATTCCAATCCTGGTTTAGCCATTTGCCCTATCCTTCGATTTTGCCGCCAGCAGCTTCAATAGCTTCTTTGGCGCCTTTAGTGACCTTGATGCCTTGAACAGTAACAGCACGTTTGATTTCGCCAGACTTGATGACTTTTACGTTCAACACATCTTTACGAACCAAACCAGCATCTTTCAATGCCGCCAACGTTACTGTATCACCAGCAAGCTTTGCAATCTCAGCCAAGTTAACTTCAGCAGTGGTCATCGCCTTGCGTGAAGTAAAACCAAACTTAGGCAAGCGACGCTGAATTGGCATTTGACCGCCTTCAAATCCTGGCTTAACCGTACCACCAGAACGCGAAGTTTGACCTTTATGGCCACGACCAGCTGTTTTACCCAATCCTGAGCCGATACCACGACCCACACGCTTTTTACTAGTTTTAGCACCAGGTGCAGGGGAGATAGTATTTAGAAACATGTCTTAGTCCTCCACCTTTACCATGTAATAGACTTGGTTAACCATACCGCGGACTGCTGGGGTGTCTTCCAGCTCTACCGTGTGATTAATACGGCGTAGACCAAGACCACGAAGGGTAGCTTTGTGTTTCGGCAAGCGACCGATTGAGCTACGCGTTTGTGTAACTTTGATTGTCTTATTCGCCATTGTTCACTACCCCAAAATCTCGTCAACGCGCAATCCACGCTTCGCCGCAACTTGCTCTGGCGATTTCATGTCATTGAGTGCCTTGATCGTGGCACGAACAACGTTGATTGGATTGGTTGAACCATATGCTTTTGACAGCACGTTGTGTACACCTGCGACTTCGAGTACTGCACGCATCGCACCACCGGCGATGATACCTGTACCTTCAGAAGCTGGCTGCATAAATACCTGTGAGCCTGAATGACGGCCTTTTACAGGGTGTTGCAGGGTGTCGCCTTTCAGCTGCACGGTTACCATGTTGCGACGCGCTTTTTCCATTGCCTTTTGAATAGCAGCTGGAACTTCGCGTGCTTTACCATAACCGAAACCCACTTTACCCTGACCATCACCAACCACAGTCAGTGCAGTGAAGCTAAAGATGCGACCACCTTTAACAACCTTCGCTACACGGTTTACTGTGATCAGCTTTTCTTGCAGGTCACTTTGTTGAGCTTCTACATTTGCATTTGCCATGTTCGTCTCCTAGAACTGAAGTCCGGCTTCACGAGCGGCGTCAGCCAAAGCTGCAACACGACCGTGATAACGGAAACCACTGCGATCGAAAGCGACGCTTTTCACGCCCTTCTCCATCGCCCGTTCTGCAATCAGTTTTCCAACTGCTTTTGCCGCATCGATGTTGCCAGTCACTTTGACTTGCTCACGAATTGACTTTTCTGCAGTTGAAGCTGCTGCCAATACTTCAGAACCGTTCGGTGCAATTAGCTGAGCGTAAATGTGCCGTGGTGTACGGTGAACGACCAGGCGGTTAGCACCCAACTCTTGCATTTTCTTACGAGCGCGAGTGGCGCGACGTAAGCGAGCTGATTTCTTGTCCATCGTTTTACCTTACTTTTTCTTGGCTTCTTTACGGCGCACTTGCTCATCGGCATAACGTACACCTTTACCTTTATAAGGCTCAGGTTTACGGTAAGCACGAATATTAGCGGCAACTTGGCCAACTAATTGCTTGTCAACACCTTTAACGACAACTTCAGTTTGTGTTGGGACTTCGATAGTGATTCCTTGCGGAATATCGAACTCTACAGGGTGAGAGAAGCCCAAGGTTAGGTTCAGTTTTGAACCGGCAGTATTTGCCCGGTAACCGACACCAACCAATTGCAACTTGCGCTCATACCCTTGCGCAACACCAACCACCATATTTTGCAGTAACGCGCGTGCGGTACCCGCTTGAGCAGTTGCATTCGCAACGCCTTCACGAGCAACGGTACGTAAAACTTTGTCTTCTTGCACAAGTTCTACAGCGTCATTAACTACACGGCTCAATGAGCCTTTGGCACCTTTAATTGTGACTTCCTGACCGTTCAGCGTAACTTCAACGCCAGCAGGAATGGCAATAGGTGCTTTAGCAACACGTGACATTTCCTAACTCCTCGTTACGCAACGTAGCCGATAACTTCGCCGCCTAATCCCGCTTTACGAGCGGCACGGTCGGTCATCAGACCCTTGGAAGTTGAGACTACGGCGACACCCAAACCACCCATTACTTTAGGCAGTTCATTACGTTTCTTGTAGATACGTAAACCTGGGCGACTAACGCGCTCAATTGATTCGATAACAGGGCTACCTTCAAAGTATTTCAATGTCACTTCAAGTTCTGCTTTCACATCACCTGAAACACTGAAATCCGCGATATAACCTTCTTCTTTCAGAACTTGGGCAATCGCCACTTTCTGTTTAGAAGCAGGCATGCGCACGGCAACTTTGTTAGCACCCTGAGCGTTGCGGATGCGAGTGAACATATCCGCAATTGGATCTTGCATGCTCATATTTGCTTTCTCCCGTGACTCGTGGCTTACCAGCTAGCTTTTTTCAAGCCAGGAATTTCACCGCGCATCGCTTTCTCACGGACTTTAATACGGCTCATGCCGAATTTCCGTAAGAAACCGTGTGGGCGGCCCGTTACGCGACAGCGGTTACGCTGACGGCTAGGGCTTGAATCACGCGGAAGGCTTTGCAATTTAAGCACTGCTTCCCAACGCTCCTCATCCGAAGTTTTCGGATCGCTGATCACAGCTTTTAATGCGATGCGTTTCTCTGCGTATTTTTCGACAAGCTTTGCACGCTTGACTTCACGCATTTTCATTGACTCTTTTGCCATAACTCTACACCTTACTTCTTGAACGGGAAGTTGAAGGCAGCGAGCAAAGCGCGAGCTTCGTCATCAGTGCCTGACGTAGTAGTGATAGTGATGTCCAAACCACGCACCTTGTCGACTTTATCAAAGTCGATTTCGGGGAAGATGATTTGTTCACGCACACCCATACTATAATTTCCACGTCCGTCGAAAGATTTCGGATTCAAACCACGGAAGTCGCGAATACGTGGAATTGCAATCACAATTAAGCGTTGCAAAAAGTCCCACATACGTTCGCCACGCAGAGTCACCTTACAGCCAATCGGGTAGCCTTCACGGATTTTGAAGCCAGCGACAGATTTACGAGCAACTGTGCGGATTGGACGCTGACCAGAAATTGCTTCCAGGTCTGCTGCCGCGTTGTCGAGAATCTTTTTGTCTGCCAGAGCTTCACCCACACCCATATTGAGTGTGATTTTTTCAATCCGAGGGACTTGCATGACGCTGTTGTAGCCGAACTGTTTAACAAGTTCAGGAACTACTGATTCTTTGTAAAAATCATGCAGTTTCGCCATCGTAAAACTCCAAATTTAAATTAAATGATTGCGTCGTTTGATTTGAAGAAGCGAACTTTCTTGCCATCTTCAATTCGAAAACCAACACGATCTGCTTTACCAGTCTCTGGGTTATAAACCGCAACGTTAGAAACGTCGATTGAAGCTTCTTGCTCAATCACACCGCCAGCAACGCCTAAAGCCGGATTTGGCTTTTGGTGTTTCTTCACGATGTTCACGCCTTCAACGAACACTCGGTTCTTCGTGGTATCGACTTTCAGCACTTTACCGCGCTTACCTTTGTCTTTACCCGCCAGGACTACTACTTCGTCATCACGTTTAATTTTTGCCGCCATGTCTGACTCCTTACAGTACTTCTGGTGCCAGTGAGACAATCTTCATGAACTGCTCTGAACGCAATTCACGAGTCACTGGGCCAAAGATACGCGTGCCAATCGGCTGCATATTGTTGTTTAACAAGACAGCCGCGTTGCGGTCAAAACGGATGACTGACCCGTCTTGACGACGGACGCCTTTTCTGGTGCGAACGACCACCGCATTCACAACATCACCTTTCTTCACTTTGCCGCGAGGAATCGCTTCTTTAATAGAAACTTTGATGATATCGCCAATGTTTGCGTACCGGCGGTGCGAGCCACCCAGAACCTTAATACATTGTACGCTGCGAGCGCCCGAGTTATCGGCCACGTCCAGTGTAGTTTGCATTTGGATCATTGCAGTGCTCCGCTTAAGTAATAAAACAGACCCTCTCGGGTCGAGTTTCTCTCAACTCAGAAAAAAGAGAATAAGAGACTTCCCCTTATAAAAAGGGCGGCGAATTGTAACAGATAAAAATTTCAGATGGTAGTGCGAGAGCAGATTATTTCGATTGTTTTCGCAGGACTTTCGCGAGTGCGTAGGTCTGACCGAAAAACGATGGACTAGTCTAACAAAAAGTCGTCCATAAACGCCACTTATTTATAAGTCTGCGTCAGATATAATGTGCGTTAAAGCGCAACGGAGCAACGTCGAATAAGTTGGCAAGCACTTGAGCAAAATGGTAAATTCCAGCGTACCTAATGAACAATATCAGTCCACCGAACATCATTTTTGAATCACAAAAAGGGTTCTCATGACACTTGCAACGCTCGTGCTTTTGCCATTCACTGGAGCGATATTACCTTTGCTGATGCGGCGTCAAAGCCGCCTGATTCTCACTGGCGTGACAATGGCTGTTGCCGCAGTCAGCTTCGTGTTAATGCTCTCCCTACTGCCACAAACCTTGGCAGGAGAGGTACCATTATCTACCTACGCTTGGTTACCCGAGCTCGGTCTGAATTTGTCCTTCCGATTAGATGGCCTATCACTGCTGTTCGTGACACTGATCAGCGGAATTGGTCTGCTCATCATATTTTATGCGCATTATTATTTGAGTGAACAAGATGATGTGGGACGTTTCTATGCCTGTCTATTGCTCTTCATGGGCTCGATGTTAGGCATCGTAACAGCAAACAATATGATTCTTATGTGGTTGTTTTGGGAGTTAACCAGCCTCTCTTCTTTCTTACTCATCGGCTACTGGTTTCAAAAAAGCGAAGCGAGACGCGGGGCTCGCATGGCACTTGCCGTTACTGGTGCCGGTGGATTAGCTCTATTAGCTGGGCTTCTGCTGATAGGAAATATTGCGGGCAGCTATGAGCTTGATGCAGTATTTGCTGCTGCAGATACCATTCGAGAACATGCACTATATATTCCGGCACTACTGCTCGTGTTGCTCGGTGCCTTCACCAAATCAGCGCAATTCCCATTTCAGTTCTGGCTGCCACACGCCATGTCTGCACCAACTCCAGTCAGTGCTTACTTGCACTCAGCCACTATGGTGAAAGCCGGGATATTTTTATTAGCTCGGTTTTCGCCGGTTCTTGGTGGTACCAACGAATGGTTTGCTCTGGTGACGTTAACCGGACTGGCAACCATGCTCTTTGGAGCTTATTTTGCGCTACTGAAAACAGATCTAAAAGGATTGCTGGCATTTTCAACCATTAGTCACTTGGGCTTGATTACGATGTTGCTGGGCATCGGCACCCACGGAGCGCAACTTGCCGCTCTGTTTCATATTCTCAATCATGCGACCTTCAAAGCGGGCTTGTTTATGGTTGCCGGTATTGTCGATCATGAAACCGGCAGTCGTGACATCCGTAAACTCAGCGGTTTACGTAAAGCCATGCCCTACACCATGATTCTCGCGCTTATCACGTCGGCGGCTATGGCTGGACTGCCATTCTTTAATGGCTTCTTGTCCAAAGAAATGTTCTTTGCAGAGGCCTATGAGCAAGATCTTTTTGGCGGACTATCTTGGTTAGTACCGGTACTTGCGACCATCGGTGCGATGTTATCGGTCGCCTACTCTGTTCGTTTTGTGCAAGACGTGTTCTTTGGTGCTCCAAGCAAAGATCTACCTCGCACACCACATGAGGCTCCGTTGGGCATGCGAGCCCCCGTCATTCTGTTAGCCGCATTGTGTATTATGGTCGGTATAGCCCCCATGTTCTTCACCGAATCGCTGTTAACGCCTGCAATCAATGTCGTCTCGGGAATCGTACAACCTTTTTCAATTTACCTTTGGCATGGGTTTAACATTCCGTTGTTAATGAGTGCGTTGGCAGTAGCTGGCGGTGTCGTCATCTACTTAAGCCGCAATGATCTATTCACTTTCAATCGAAAATTCGAGCATCGTGACGCTAAAGAGACATTTGCATCTATCGTCAGTGGTATTACTGCTTGGTCCGATGAAACTATGCAGAAAATCGAAACCGGCTCATTGCAACGATACATCGCCGCAGTTCTTGTTCTCGTACTCATTTTCGTTATTCCAGAATTAGCGCAAATTGAAGCACTGCGCGGAGAGCGTCAGTTACTCCCAATTGATCTGGTGAGTGTTGCTGGTGCTATCGTTCTCATTCTTGCGTCACTAGGAACGGCCATTCTGCATCGTCAACGTTTG
>DASSWH010000039.1:0-7084 GCA_035705175.1 Pseudidiomarina sp. | reverse complement strand
AGAGCGAAGCCGCGGATAATATCCAGCGTTTGTACCCGTTCGCTGCCGCGTATGGGTTGGGTGAGCGTTGTCATAAGCTGTCCTCAAATACTTCAGCTGACTAGCCAAAAGCGTGAGTAGAATCCCGCTGTACAACGCGCGGTTCGAAAACTTCCTGAATTATAGTATTGGGTTGTTGATAAACGTTTTTGATCACCCAGCGAGCGGCCATCTGGCCAATATCGCCAATGGGGTAATCAATCGTCGTCAACTTCGGATAGATATAGTGGGCAAAGTTAACATTGTCAAAGCCGATAACTGACAATTGCTCGGGGATCTTTATTTTTAAGTCGTGCGCAGAGGTGATAGCACCGGAGGCCATTTCGTCGTTGGCGCAGACTAACGCGGTAAATTTAAGGTTGTGCTGAAGAAAGTAAGCAAGCGCTTGTTCGCCACCAGTCTCCTGAAAGTCACCTTCAAATACCAATGCTGGGTCTACTTTGACGTTAAACTCTGCTAATGCCTCAAGATGGCCGTTATAGCGCTCTTGTGCATCATGCTTCCACATGGGACCAGAGACATAAGCAATATCGCGATGACCTAACTCAAGCATATGACGTGTCGCTAAGTAACCACCATAATGATTGTTCAGTGTGATACAGCGGTCTGCTAGATCTTCGACATAACGGTTAATCAGAACGAAGGCACAGCCTTTACCCGATAGTTCAATAAGGTAGTCGTCAGACACGGCTTCAACATGCAGAATGAGGGCATCACAGTTGCGACTACGCAAAAATTCGATGCTCTCGCGTTCCAGTGATTCATTACTATGACCTGCGGCAATAATCACGTGCTTTCCTGCTGCTCTAAATTCAGCTTCGATGCGGCTGAGTAGTACGCCGTAAAAAGGACCATTCAACTCAGAGACCAGAATACCAATACTGTTTGAACGGGAGGAAGCTAATGATTGCGCAACAGAATTTGGCCGATACCCCAGTTCCGCCATAGCGGCTTCAACTTTTTTGCGGGTAGCCTCACGTACCGGAGTATTGCTATTAATGACTCTGGATACAGTAGCGAGCGAAACTCCCGCTAATTTTGACACTTCATAAATAGTGGCCATTCGATCCTTCTATTGCGCCAATTCGTGTGCGATTTTAACCACTCGCTGTTGCGTTAAAGTGTACCCGCGCATAACCCAAGCCACAAGCAATGACGCGATTGCAGGTAATACAGTAAAAGCAATAAGGATGCCGAGTTGTGTTTCTGTGCTTTGCGGCTGATCGGCTTGATAGCCGTAAAGTGCGAGCCACCAGCCAGCAATAGCACCACCGAGGGCAATACCCACTTTGATAAAGAATACCACCGATGAATACACGAGCCCGGTGGCACGTATACCGGATTGTTGTTGACCAAAGTCTACGACATCAGCGATCTTAGCCCACAGCATAGGGGTTGCCATTTGCAAGAAGAAGCCCCAGAAAAAATATAAGACAAAAGCCAATACAACCTGTTCGGGGGGAACCCAGAAAGCAGCGAAACAGACTGCTGCTGCAATGTACTGTAAACTCCTGTAAGCCTTAACTTTGTCGACTCGTCGCGTCAGCGGATTGGCCACCGCACACCCGAGAATATTGCCAACCATACCCAATGAAATAAAAGCGGTGATGAGATCTTCGCGCATTAAGTAATATTTGACGTAATAGATGGCAAGCGTGTTTTTAATGGCGATACCAATGAGTAACAGTACCGCTGCCATGGCGAGGGTACGCCACGCTTGATTTTTCCATAGTGTGCGTAGACCAGAGCGCATAGTTAGCTGTTGATCGGGAGGAGTGCTGACACGTTCTTTGGTTCCAGCGAAGCAAAGTAAAAATAAAATGACGCCAATTACACTCATTACCGTGATAGTCAGCTGATAACCACTTGCACGGTCGCCTTGGCCAAACCAATCGACTAGAGGTAATGTAAAAAGGGTGACCAATAAGCCACCCAGCATTCCAAAGACAAACCGATACGATTGCACCGACACCCGCTCATTCGGGTCACTTGACAGCACCCCGCCGAGAGCAGAGTAGGGGATGTTGATGGCAGTATACGCCAGCATTAATAAGGTATAGGTTGCGTAAGCATAAATAACTTTGCCGGTTGGACCAAAGTCTGGTGTGGTAAAAGCCAAGACGCTAGCAACGGCAAAAGGGATGACTAGCCATAATAGGTATGGACGAAATTGGCCATGTCGGCTGCGCGTCTTATCGGTAATTAATCCCATCATCGGATCCGTGACCGCATCGATGAGTCGCACTACTAAAAACATCGTGCCCACGGTTGCCGCAGAGATTCCGAAAATATCCGTATAGAAAAAGGCCAAAAATAGCATGACGGTTTGGAACACGATATTACTTGCGGTATCGCCCAATCCGTACGCGACTTTCTCGCGCCGAGAAATCATAACGCCTCCACAGCGTGTAATCGAGATTTTTTCTCTGTCCAGAATTGTTGTAGCGCGATGGCGCTATCTTTTAATAGCCGCTCTTGGGTGGTGAAGTCAACATAGACAATTCCAAAACGTTTCGTGTATCCCTCTGCCCATTCAAAATTGTCCATCAAGCTCCAAGCGAAATAGCCGCGAATATCGACACCGGTTTCAATCGCTTCATGCACTGCATTCAGGTGACTCTGAAAATAATCCATCCGATCATGATCATGAACTCGACCTTGGGTCACAACATCAGGAAATGCTGCGCCATTTTCAGTGATATAAATCGGTGGCAGATTTGGATAGCTTTGGTGTAAATCGACCAAGATTTCGGTCAATCCTTGTGGATAAATTTCCCAGCCCATAGAAGTAAGCGGCGGCTGGGTGGGTGGAACATCGGAAAACCAGTTGTTCTTGTTGCGAAATACTGTTCGGGTGTAATAGTTCACGCCCAGAAAATCCAGAGGTTGCGCAATAATTTCCATGTCACCCGACTGAATGGCCGGCTGTTCATCCGCTTTTAATTTCGACAGCAGAGATGGGTATTCACGCGTAAGTAATGGGTGTAAATACCACAAATTGTGATACACATGCGCAAGATTCGCCGCACTTTCATCGTCAATCGAATTGCTTGCCGGATGGCAAGGACTAAAATTGAGCACGATGCCGTGCTGAGCTGTGGGGGCGTTTTTACGTAAGATAGGCATCGCGAGCCCATGTGCGAGCAACAAGTGATGAGCAGCTTGACGACCTTCCCGACGGTTCTTACGGCCTGGAGCGTGGATTCCAGCTTCATAGCTCAAGTAGGCGCTACAAAATGGTTCATTGATAGTGGCATAACTGGCCACCTTGCTTCCTAAAGCGCGACTGACAATATCCGCATAGTCGGCAAATTTGTATGCGGTATCGCGGTTTAGCCAGCCACCCCGGTCATCCAAGTATTGTGGAAGATCCCAATGATACAGGGTGACATGAGATTCAATTCCTGATTCAGAGAGTGCATTGACTAAGTTGACGTAAAAAGCTAAACCTTGCTCATTAATAGAACCATCAGCACGAATCACGCGACCCCATGCTATTGAGAATCGATAAGCATCGACACCGAGCGATTGAATGATTTTGAGATCAGCTTGCCAATGCTGCACATGCTCGCAAGCGACTAAGCCATCAGAACCATCTTTGATCCGACCAGGCTGTGCACAAAACGTGTCCCAGATACTGGGTTCGCGACCTGCTGCATCTCCTTCTATTTGAAAGGAAGAGGTTGCCACGCCAAAAATGAAATCGCGCTGCATTAATTTTGAGTGTTGCGGTAGGCTTATTTTAATCATCGTAGAATCAGTTCTCTTGCTGTCGATATTTTACCTAAGCTACCGCGAAAAGATTGCGATAAAACTCAAGTATGCTATAAATGAAAGCGCTTACATCATAGGCTATAAATAAACACATCGTCAAAAAATAATAAAGATTGAGGCGAACATGACCCAACAGACAACTAATTACAGGTTCGCGCTAACAGCGTTAACTTCCTTATTCTTCATGTGGGGTTTTATTACCTGCTTGAATGATATTTTGATTCCCTACCTACGTTTACTGTTCGACCTGAGTTATGCACAGTCGATGTTGATTCAGTTCTGCTTTTTTGGTGCGTATTTTATTATTTCAGTACCTGCAGGCATGCTGATTGGAAAAATTGGCTATAAATCTGGAATTGTGACCGGCTTGATGATTGCTGGAGCGGGTTGTGTGCTTTTTTATCCGGCCGCGCAGGCCGAGATTTATGGCCTCTTTCTACTCGCATTATTTGTACTGGCCTCCGGCATAACGATTTTGCAGGTTGCTGCTAACCCTTATGTGAGCGTGATGGGAGACCCGAAAACGGCACCCAGTCGACTCACTATGACTCAAGCTTTTAATTCATTCGGGACCACCGTCGCACCTTTCTTTGGTGCTTGGCTGATCTTCGGTGGTGTTGCTGATCCCGAAGTAACCGGTGTTTCCAAAGATACAGTCACCTTACCGTACTTTATTTTGGCTGCTACTTTGGTGTTGATGGCTGTCATCTTTATGCGGTTGAAACTACCCGATATGGGCAAAGTGGATCCAACCGAAATGCTCCCAGTAGGTAGCGAAGCCTGGCGACAAAAGCATCTGGTTTTGGGCGCTTTGGGTATCTTCGTGTACGTGGGTGCAGAAGTGGGTATTGGTAGTTTCTTAGCGATTTACTTATCGATGCCTGAAATTGGCGGTATGACGACCTCGCAGGCATCACATTACATTTCTTGGTATTTCGGTGGAGCCATGGTAGGGCGCTTTATTGGCGCGGCTGTCATGCAAACGATGCTCGGTAATCGTGTGCTTGCCTTTAATGCAATTGCTGCAGTAGTGCTCGTCGCAACGACAATTCTTAGCAGTGGAAAATTAGCGATGTGGTCACTGCTCTTGGTTGGTCTTTGTAATTCGATTATGTTCCCGACCATTTTTAGCCTCGCTATTGCCAATTTAAAGCAAAGCACAGGACAAGGTTCGGGAATTCTATGTCTAGCTATTGTAGGTGGCGCAATTATTCCGCTAGCACAAGGATTTTTAGCGGATCAAATCGGTGTGCAACTATCCTTTATTATTCCATTGGTTTGCTATGTCTATATTGCTTATTACGGTATTCGTGGTTATGTTCCGCGCGCCTTTAAATCTGCTCGGGAGGTGCGTTGATGGAATCCCGAACGACTCCAACGTTTTTACTCAGTGCCGTTTGTTTGGCTGTGTTAGCCGGGTGTACTCCTGCTAGTCAGCCAGAAAACAAAAAAGCGAATGAGATCTGGCCCGCTATACAGTCCCCCGTTACCGTGGATGCTGAAATTGAATCACGCATATCGGAATTATTGAGTGAAATGACGCTGGAACAGAAAATAGCCCAAATGATTCAGCCGGAGATTCGCGATATAACGGTCGAAGACATGCGCAAGTATGGTTTTGGCTCGTATTTAAATGGTGGCGGTGCTTTTCCTAACAATGACAAATATGCAACGCCGCAAGATTGGATTGCGTTAGCGGAAGCCATGTATCAAGCCTCTGTCGATGACAGTATCGACGGTAGCAGTATCCCGACCATGTGGGGGACAGATGCTGTGCATGGGCACAACAATGTTATTGGTGCGACAATTTTTCCACACAATATCGGTCTTGGAGCTGCAAATAATCCAGAACTGATCAAACAAATTGCTACCGTAACAGCGCGTGAAGTTTTGGTGACCGGTATTGATTGGGTTTTTGCGCCTACCGTCGCTGTGGCTCGCAATGTGCGCTGGGGCAGAACTTATGAGAGTTATTCGGAAAATCCAGCTATTGTTCGTGAGTATTCCGCAGCAATAGTAACCGGACTGCAAGGACAGGTCGGAGAGGATTTTTTGGGCGATCAACGTGTTATCAGTACGGTCAAACATTTTATCGGTGACGGCGGCACGACGGACGGTGTTGATCAAGGAAATACCGAGGTTAGCGAGGAAGCACTGTTCACAGTTCATGGTCAAGGGTATGTCGGCGGTTTAAATGCCGGCGCTCAAACCGTCATGGCTAGCTTTAACAGTTGGAATGGTGAAAAAATTCACGGCAGCGAGTACTTGTTGACGGATGTTCTAAAAAAACAAATGGGATTTGATGGTTTCGTCGTTGGAGACTGGAATGGACATGGCCAAATTCCGGGCTGTACGAATTATAATTGCCCACAAGCAGCTAACGCAGGGCTGGATGTATACATGGTCCCGACTGACGCCTGGAAACCTCTATACGAAAATTTAGTTCAACAAGTCAAAGATGGCGTTATTGCACAATCACGAGTTGATGATGCGGTGCGGCGAATACTGCGGGTAAAAATGCGCGCAGGCCTGTTTGATAAGCCCAGTCCCGCTGAGCGACCTCTGGCTGGCCGAACTGAACTTATTGGCGCTGATGAGCATCGTGCGGTCGCGCGTGCCGCTGTTAGGCAATCGTTGGTGCTACTGAAGAACAGCGAACAGCTTCTTCCGTTAGAGCCCAACCAACGTATTTTGTTGGCAGGGTCCGGCGCTGACAATATTGGCCAGCAATCAGGCGGTTGGACCATTAGCTGGCAGGGGACAGGGAATACGAATGAGGATTTTCCGGGGGGTACGTCAATTTATCGAGGTATCGCAACACAAGTAGAAGCGGCAGGCGGTATTGTCGAACTGGCTGAAACCGGACGTTTTTCAGAGAAGCCCGACGTTGCAATCGTGGTGTTTGGTGAGCAACCCTATGCTGAGGGTAACGGTGATATTGATAACCTCGAGTATCAACGCGGCAATAAACGCGATCTCGAACTGTTGCGCCGTTTAAAATCCCAAGGTATTCCGGTCGTGTCGTTATTTATCAGTGGCCGACCTTTATGGGTGAATCCGGAACTTAATGCGTCCGATGCTTTCGTTGCGGTTTGGCTTCCGGGCAGTGAAGGTGGAGGTATTGCCGATGTGATTCTGCGCAATCCGGATGGCTCTGTGCAGTACGATTTTCAGGGTAAGTTGCCGTTTTCTTGGCCCGCAACGCCACAGCAAGCAGACTTGAATGTGGATAATGCTCGCTACTTACCGTTGCTGCCATTGGGGGCAGGAA
>DASSWH010000038.1:0-16330 GCA_035705175.1 Pseudidiomarina sp. | reverse complement strand
ATTTGCGCGCGGTGATGAGCCAGTGCGGTATGTAGGCAATATTCGTCGCTATTATGATACTTTAGTGTGGCTTGATGAACGCGGTAGGATCCCATCATCACCACTCCAAATAGCGCTGCCAGAAGGCAGTGGCGACGAGGTGAACTAATGCAAAAGAACCGCCGACTAGTGAGTAAAGAGCGCCGCAGAGCTTGGTTACGCAAGCATCGATTGCTGCAATCCGAGCGCCGTCACAAATGGTTTCGTCTGTGCGAGAACGAGTAGCCGCCGCGACCATTTCTGACTATAATACGCACCTATTTTTCCGCTCCCAACCCTGGAGAAACATCTGTGGAGATTGTACGCGGCGCCCCTGCCTTATCCGAATTCCGTAGCGCTAAATTACTGCAACGTCTGCAACAAGCAGATCTGCCGGTTACGGATATCTATGCTGAGTTCATGCACTTTGTCGATACCCAGCAACCCCTTGAAGATGCCGCCCACGATGTTCTCAACAAGCTTTTGACCTACGGTCCAGCGCTCGCCCAGCATATTCCAGAAGGTGAATTAATGGTCGTGGTGCCGCGTCGTGGCACCATTTCACCTTGGTCATCCAAAGCGACTGATATTGCGCACAACTGCGGTTTAACCGCTATTCGACGTATCGAACGCGGTGTTGCTTATTATGTGCAAGGCAACCTTAATGCAGAGCAGCTGCAACAAGCGAAAGCGTTGTTACATGACCGCATGACCGAAATGGTGTTAGACGAGTTAAGTGCTGCAAAGCAATTGTTTGACGCCGCCGAGCCAGCTCCAGTGCGCAGTGTCGATATCATCGATGGTGGCCGTGAAGCCTTGGCCGAGGCCAATGTGACTATGGGATTAGCGCTGGCCGATGACGAAATTGATTATCTCTATGAAAACTTCAACAAGCTAAAGCGCAATCCAAATGACATTGAACTCTACATGTTTGCACAAGCGAACTCGGAGCACTGTCGCCATAAGATTTTTAACGCCGATTGGACGATCGATGGTAAAGAGCAGGTAAAATCGCTCTTTAAAATGATCAAAAACACTTATGAGAAGCACTCCGATAATGTGCTGTCTGCTTATAAAGACAATGCGGCGGTAATGGTCGGTTCCGAAGCCGGGCGTTTCTATCCATATCCCGCAGGAACCTCGGCAGCGGGCGAGTACAGTTATTTCCACGAACCCATTCATATTTTGATGAAAGTGGAAACGCACAACCACCCTACAGCTATTTCACCTTTTGCAGGCGCGGCAACAGGTTCAGGCGGTGAGATCCGGGATGAAGGGGCGACAGGACGGGGCTCTAAGCCCAAAGCAGGGTTGGTGGGTTTCAGTGTATCAAACTTGCGTATTCCGGGCTTCGAACAGCCGTGGGAAGAAGATTTTGGTAAGCCGGACCGCATTGTTTCCGCGCTCGACATTATGTTGGAAGGCCCCTTGGGTGGCGCCGCTTTTAATAACGAGTTCGGTCGTCCAGCGTTAACCGGTTACTTCCGTACCTATGAAGAAAAAGTCGTCAGTCATAATGGCGAAGAGATCCGCGGGTACCATAAACCCATCATGTTGGCGGGTGGTCTGGGTAACATTCGTGAACAACACGTTGAGAAAGGTGAAATTCCTGTCGCCGCCAAGTTGGTCGTGTTGGGTGGCCCAGCCATGAACATCGGACTAGGCGGTGGTGCTGCCTCGTCTATGGCGTCAGGCACATCGACCGAAGATCTCGACTTTGCTTCGGTACAACGTGACAACCCAGAGATGGAGCGTCGTTGCCAAGAAGTTATCGATCGCTGTTGGCAACTGGGTGACAAGAACCCGATTGCCTTTATTCATGATGTTGGTGCTGGTGGATTGTCAAACGCCATGCCCGAACTCGTGAATGATGGTGGTCGCGGTGGTGCTTTCGAATTACGCAAGGTTCCCAATGATGAACCGGGCATGTCGCCACTAGAAATCTGGTGTAACGAATCCCAAGAACGCTATGTACTGGCGATCGCGCCGGAGCGCATGGATGTATTCGAAGCTATTTGTGAACGTGAACGTGCACCTTTTGCCGTTATTGGTGAAGCGACTGAAGAGCCGCATCTGCAGTTAACAGATAGCCACTTTAACAACACTCCGATCGATTTGCCGTTGGACGTCCTACTTGGTAAGCCGCCGAAAATGCATCGCGACGTCACGTCAAAGCAGGTGGAAGGCCAAGCACTCGATCGCGATGGCATTAAGCTGGGCGAAGCGGCACAACGCATTTTACGGTTGCCTGCAGTGGCCGAGAAAACCTTCTTGATTACCATTGGTGACCGCACGGTAACGGGCTTAGTGGCGCGCGACCAGATGGTGGGTCCGTGGCAGATTCCAGTGGCCGATGTAGCGGTTACTGCGGCCAGCTACGATACCTATGCGGGTGAGGCAATGGCGATGGGTGAGCGCACGCCGTTAGCACTGTTAAACTATGCTGCTTCTGCGCGTATGGCCGTTGGCGAAGCGTTGACGAACATTGCCGCCGCCGACATCGGTGATTTAACCCATGTGAAACTCTCTGCAAACTGGATGGCCGCTGCGGGTCATCCGGGTGAAGATGCCGGATTGTATGAGGCTGTGAAAGCCGTTGGTGAAGATCTGTGTCCAGCGCTCGGCTTGACGATCCCAGTCGGCAAAGACTCGATGTCGATGAAGACACGTTGGCAGGATAACGATGGCGATAAAGCGGTAACGGCACCATTGAGTTTGGTCATTACAGCATTTGGCCGTGTTCGCGATATTCGTCGCACTGTCACACCACAATTACGGCTTGATAAAGGCGACAGTAAACTCCTATTAATTGACCTTGGTCGTGGCAAGAATCGTCTCGGCGGTTCGGCATTGGCACAGGTTTATCGTCAACTGGGTGATCAAGCCCCGGATGTCGATCGTCCAGAGTTATTGGCAGGCTTCTTTAGAGCTGTTCAGCAACTCATCCGCGAGAAAAAGATTGTCGCATACCATGATCGTTCCGACGGGGGATTATTCGCTACTGTGGCTGAGATGGCGTTTGCCGGACATTGTGGTGTCGAAGTAGCTCTCGATACCATCGGTGACGACGACCTCAGCGCCATCTTCAATGAAGAGTTGGGTGCGGTGATTCAGGTTTTGGTTGACGATATGGAAGCGGTTCAACAAGTCTTTGCCGATGAAGGCTTAGCTGAGCACGTCCACATTATTGGTCGGCCAATGCGCGAAGATGTGGTGCGTTTTAATCGGAATGGCGAAGAAGTATTAGCGCATTTGCGCAGCCATTACCGTGCTGTGTGGGCAGAGATGACGCACCACATGCAACGTTTACGTGATAACCCAGATTGTGCTGATGAAGAGTTTGCGGCGAAACAAAAGCTCGATGATCCAGGCTTGTTCGCGCAACTGACTTTCGACCCAGCGGAAGATATTGCCGCTCCTTATATCAGCACGGGTCGTGACCCTGTGGTTGCGATTCTGCGTGAGCAGGGCGTGAACTCGCATGTCGAAATGGCCGCTGCGTTTGACCGTGCTGGCTTCGCTGCGATTGATGTGCACATGAGTGATATTCTGAGTGGCCGTGTGTCGTTAGATAAATTCCATGGTCTGGTTGCCTGCGGTGGTTTCTCATACGGTGACGTTCTGGGTGCCGGCGAGGGTTGGGCGAAGTCCGTGTTGTTTAATAACCGTGCCCGCGACGAATTCAGTGCTTTCTTTGAACGGCAAAAAACCTTTGCTCTCGGCGTTTGTAACGGCTGTCAGATGCTGTCGAACCTGAAAGAGCTTATTCCTGGCGCAGAAGCTTGGCCACACTTTGTGACCAACCGCTCCGAACGTTTTGAAGCTCGATTCAGCTTGGTTGAAGTACAAGAATCGAATTCACTCTTTCTGGCTGGCATGACCGGTTCGCGGATGCCCATCGCAGTCTCTCACGGTGAAGGTCGAGCAGAGTTCAAAGGTAATCACTTAGCGACAGTGAATCGAGATCATTTAGTTGCACTGCGTTATATCACCAATCGCGGCAATGTAGCGACAGCCTACCCAGCCAATCCTAATGGTTCACCAGAGGGTATTACTGGCCTGACAACGGCCGATGGTCGCGTCACCATTATGATGCCGCATCCTGAGCGGGTATTCCGTACCGTAGCCAATAGCTGGCATCCAGATGAATGGGGCGAAGATAGCCCGTGGATGCGTATGTTCCGTAATGCTCGAGTCTTTTTAGGGTAACGGAAGCTCAGCACTGACGTTCGCGCGGTCGCGAGTAAGTTTGAACAGGCTTACTTGCGGCGAGCGCGAAAGAATTGCCGCAGCAGCGCAGCACTTTCTTCAGCCAGAACACCGGCTATCACTTCAACCTGATGATTCATACTCGCGTGATTGATCACATCAATCGCTGAGCCAGTGGCACCGGTTCTCGGGTCCGCAGCGCCATACACCAAGGTCTTCACCCGCGCATGCGTAATGAGACCCGCGCACATTGCACAAGGCTCGAGCGTAACATACAGAGTGGTGCCAACCAGTCGGTAGTTTTGCAGGTGCAGGCCGGCAGCGCGAATCGCCAAGGCTTCAGCATGTGCTGAGGGATCATGCAGGGCAATCACCTGATTAAAACCTTCACCAATAATCGTATCGTCGTGAACCAACACGGCACCGACCGGAACTTCACCAAACTGCTCCGCTTGTCGTGCAAGCTCTAACGCTCGTTGCATAAAGAATTCATGCTGCATCATGGAATGAACTCACCTGAAAATTAGTCGGGCACAGTGTATGCATTCTGCTGGTTCAGCGCAAAAAAAAAGCTCCCACCAACAAGGTGAGAGCTTTTCGTACTTAGGTTCTGCTTAGAACTTGTATGATACGCCCATACGTACTTCCCACAGAGACGGACCGGTTACGCGAGATTGTGTAGTTGGGTTGAAGAATTCTTCATACACATATTGACCTTGCGCATTCAGGTCAGCCGCGACCACTTGCGATGTTTGCGGGAATCCTGGTTGATACAACACACCCCAGTCGCTATTGAGCATGTTACCGAGGTTCTCGATAACAAAGAATGCACTGGCTTTGTGACCTTGCCAGAAGCCAGGTAACTCTTGCTCAATCTTCAGGTCGAACTTATGCCACCAGCTACCGTAGAACTCATTACGCGGTACGATATCGCCGGCAAACCCACTGAGACCAGCCTCTTCGATAAAGTTGAAGAATGCATCAGTCTGGAAGCCGTCTGCAAACACCACGTTACTGTCGCTTGGACCCGTTGGGATATACAGTAATTGACGACCAAAGCCATAATCACCAAATGGTGTGTCGGCATAGGTATAGCTATATGGCCGGCCTTTGTTCGCTTGTCCGAATAAGCTAAAGCGCGTTTGATGACCATCAAATAATTCTACTTCATAGGTGGTCCGCAATGTGAAGCGATGCGGAATTTCGTAGTTTGATGTGGCAGCAGGCGCATTGTTTATATCCGCCGTTGCATAGGACGTGTAGTTTGAAAATGCGACCGAACTGGTCATTGGGTTCGCATCTTCAGCTTTCGAATATGCATACGCCAGTGACCAATCGAGACCGAAATCGTAAGCATGTGTCAATGCAACCGAGAAGTTGAACTGATCGCCCGAATCATCCGAGTTGGTCAACATGAAGTCTGTGGTGCGGCCACCGAAACGGCTTGCATAGACTGGACGTCCACCTGGTGCTGTTGCGACCTGCTCCAATGCTAGGTCAACCAAAGTTGCACTGTCGTTACGCTTGGTAAACAACACATCACTTAATAGGACCATGTTGTTTTCGAAGGTATAGGTTGCACCTATTGAGTATTTCCACTCAGTCGGGATTTTGAAATCTGGGTCTAATACGTTAACCGCACTGTCACCATTGGCGTTCGCAACACCATCAAATAGACTTTGTGGAATATCGTAAATGGGACGACCTTGACCGGTAAGCGGCACATCAAACAGGCTATTACCGCTACGATCTTGCAACTGAATTTGCGTAATACCATCGTTTTGGTAGTTGTTCGCTAACCACACGTTAGGGTTACCGCCTGAATACAAACCGATACCACCGCGGACTTCTAATTCCGGAGCTGCGCGCCAATTGAATCCGATACGAGGCTGTACGATGCCCTCACCATCAAGGTTCGAACTATTAGTAAATCCATAACGATCAACAAAGTTTTGGTTTTCACGTGGTAAATCACTGCTGGTGTACCAGTCGTAACGTAAACCGTAGGTCAACGTCAGGTCATACTCATACATAAAGTATTCGTCTTGCAGGTACAAGGTATTGATCGCGTAGCTGAAAGCGCCCGCTGCATCGTTTGGATCGTTGGTACCGGCGCCGCTACCGTAGTATATACGTGCAGGTGTTCCGGCTTCGAAGTCATCGATGGAGTTAAAACGATATTCACCCACCGCGTGTTGGACGAATAAGTTAAACACGTCGAGGTCTTCACGCTCGTAACCCGCCGTAATCACGTGGTCGCCGACAAAGTATGTACCAGCGACTTTGAAGAAGGTGGTGTCATACTTCAGTTTATTGGCTTGACGAGAATCGTCCGCACCCAAGTACACGGTTGCACGTGATGGTGTGCCATCGCCGTCGTGGTCGTTCAAAGTAGTGATCTGAACTTCACCAAAGTCACGTGGACCTATTGTTTGTTGCGTATTATCGACTTCAGAGTAACCAGCACGAATTTCGGTAGAGAAATTATCGGTCCAGTTTGAATAGACTTCACCAACCAACGAGGTCAGCTCGGTACCACGGAAGTAGTAGTGGTTCGAAAACTCGAATTCTGATGGACTGGCGTCTGATTCACGAATATTACCGCCATCGTTCCAGTTGTAGGTTAATGCGGCGCGATGATCAGAATTGATTTGCCAATCAAGTTTCAATAATAATTTTTCGTCTTCAATCGGTGAAGATGTCAGCGGAGTGCCCGGCTCATAGCCGTAGACGGTTCTCGCGATATTGGCGATTCGATCGAGCTGTGCCTGAGTAACACCATTTACTTGCGTACCGGTATTGCCGTCGGCCGGTCCAACTGAAAAGCTTGCTACACCTTCAAATTTTTCATAGGCGGCAAAGAAGAAGAGGCTATCTTCAATCAATGCGCCGCCGACATTAAAGCCATAACGCTTCTCGGTATAATCACCATTATCGATGTCGGTATCTTCAATCTTATCGCCGCGTAACGAATCACCCGTGTAATCGTAGAATACGCCGCCAAATAAGTCGTTCTCACCAGATTTGGTAACCGCGTTGATATTACAGGCGGTGAAGCCGCCATATTTGACATCAAATGGTGCCAATTCAACTGCAACCTGCTCAATAGCATCGTATGAGAACGGCATGCGTTCGGTTGGGTAACCATTGCTGTTCAAACCGAAGTTATCGTTCAAGCGAACCCCGTCAACCGTCAAACTATTGAAACGCGGGTTTGCACCACCACACTGAATAGCATCACCAAAGGACTCATCAACATAAACACGTGGGTCAATACGAACGATATCTTTGATATCTCGATTGATTG
The DNA here is from genome assembly GCA_035705175.1 of Pseudidiomarina sp. GTDB lineage: Bacteria > Pseudomonadota > Gammaproteobacteria > Enterobacterales > Alteromonadaceae > Pseudidiomarina. The sequence continues at coordinate 8,796 of DASSWH010000038.1, read as the reverse complement.
CCGGAGCCGTTTCTAAATCACGTAAGTTGAAGTTACTTGCTGGGCCAGTACCACCGTAATTGTTGCTGAGAATTGCCGAGCCGGTTACTTCGATGCGCTCGACATCTTGAATTTCGAGGGCAAGGTTAACGTTAGCAGTTTCGCCAAGCGTTAAAAATACTTCTTCTTCCGTAGTCGCACCTGACTCAGGGTCAGTCACGCGAATCACATAAGGACCACCTACTGGCAAACCACGCAGCGAGTATGTACCTGTGTCATTGGTTTCGAGTGTGCGAACAGCTCCAGTTCTGGTATCCAGAACTTCAACTTGTGCGTTCGATATAATTTGGCCAGATTGGGTGGTTACGACGCCGCGGAGACTGGATGCGGTATCTTGTGCGATTGCGGTTGCCGACATACCTATGGCTAGGGCAACTGCCGCCGCTAAACGACTGGGTTTGCTCGTAAACATGATGCTTTTCCTAGATGTTGATGTGGTTAGAAATATCCGTTTATTATTATTCGATATCCTTTGCTTGCGGGTTATCCTGACAAAGAATTGTGACAATTCGATGACTACTATTTAAGCAGATGATGATTATTTTGCGTACCCATTATGTCGCAAAATTTAATAAAAAAAGCCGACAACTTTCGTTGTCGGCTTTTTATTTTTAGTAAACAGTAGCTTACTGAATAAAAGTGCTTAGAAACGGTAACGAATACCGATCTTCGCTTGCCACGTAGAACGCTCTGGCAAGTAGTTGGTTGGTGCGGCTGTATCAAAACCACCGAATGGCTCGCCGTAGACGTAACGACCTTGGTCGTCGAGGTCAACAGACACTAAACGGTTCGCGTTGTCACCAAAGAAGAAGGTGTGCTGCTGAGCGGCTTCTTTGTCGAATATCGCAAGGATGTTACGAATGTTGAAGTACAACTCGCCTTTATGACCTTCAAATAGACCTGGTAACTCTTGCGTGTATTTGAAATCAAGAGTCGTGTTCCATGGACCACGGTCATTGTTACGCGGTGCATAACCACCTGCATAACCACCTAAACCAGCTGCTTCAATGTACTCAGCGAACTGCTCATAGCTAAAGCCGTTACGATAAGTCACGTTTGGATCGTCAGCACCCGTTGGGATGTAGGCTAAGTAACGTGAAGTGCTGTCAAACTGGTTCTGATCACCAAACTTGTTAAAGCGGAAGGTGTCATAAACATAGCTGAACGGACGACCTGATTTACGTTCCCAGAAGATACCGAAGGTAGACTCATAGCCAGAGAATAACTCTGTGCGATAGGTAATGTTTGCCATGAAACGGTGCTCGATCTGGTAACTTGCTGTGCCCGGATCGATGTTCTGGATATCTTTAGCGATTGGATACTGGAAGTTTGAAGTCGCAGTAGATGAACTACCGGCAACAGCTTCTTCGATATCCTGATTGGTGTAGCTAGTGCTGAAGTTCAAGCCATTGTCCCACGCTTTACCGATAGTCGCAGTAAAGATCTGGCTCTTACCACCGTCACCATTGGTCAACATGATGTCATAACGGTTTACGTTGTTGTCATCACCGATGCCCATAGGAACATGGTCGTCAAGAGGATCGTCAACGACGTAGATGATACGTCCGCCATCCGCAGTTGTTACCACATTACCGTTAGCATCGGTCAATGGACGACGCGCTAAATCGATCCAGCGCACATCATCTTTACGACGGCTGTAAATGAACTCAGCACTGGTGTACCAGTCATCACCCAAAATACCTAAGTCGGTATTCCAGTCGAAGCCTAAGCTCAAGCGCCAATCGGTTGGCAACTCGAAGTTCGGGTCGATTGGGTTGGTGTTACCGTCGCCAGCAACCAACGCATCTTGAACTTCTTGAGGTACTTGTGTGATATCAACGTTATCTAAGTAGATAGACTCATCCAGAGAACGGGTATCGAAAGGAACAATCGTCACACCATCATTGGTGTAAGCATTTGAAATCCATACGTTTGGACGACCACCACCGTAGCGACCAAAGCCACCGCGTAAGGTAAAGTCTTCAGTCATTGCATACTTAAAGCCAACGCGCGGTAAAATCAGGTCTTTGCCATCAAGGTTCTCAGTGTTGGAGAAACCGTAACGGTCAAAGAAGCGTTGGTTAAACACAGGCGCATCTTCAGCGAACATACGCTCATAGCGAACACCGAAAGTTAACTCGAGGTCCCACGTTGGCTGCCAAGTGTCTTGAATGTATAACGACTGCGTACCTTGCGTGAACCGCGCAGCGCCGTCATCGACATTACCGGTGTAGGCGTTCTGGTAACCGAAACGTGCAGCTTGACCTGCTTCAAAATCAGCAATCGAGTCAAAGGTCCACTCACCCAACGTACGTTGGATAAAGACGTTATAAACGTCAACGCTGAGATAGTCATAACCGAACTGGATTGCGTGGTCACCCAACAGGTATTCACCGTTGAATTGGAACTGCAAGGTGTCGTTGGCTAGCTCGTTCGCATGACGTGAATAGTCAGGACCGATAGCGATACGACCATTCTCGCCCGTGATGGTGACGTCACCGAAGTTTTTGCCCAATAACGGAATTTGACCCGTTGTTACTTCTTTATACGACAATTTGATGTCGCTCGAGAAGTTTGAACTCCAGTTTGAGTACACTTGCAATGCATACGCACTCAATTCTTGGGTGTTGTTGTACCAATGTGACGACAGACGCAGCTCGTTCTCACCGCCGTTGTTGTTACGAGTCGAGTTACCATCTGTATTCTGATAAGTGAACGCCGCACGGTGCTCGTTGTTAATGTTCCAGTCTAATTTGACCAACAACTTCTCATCTTCTTCGACTGGGTTAACGTTCCAGTCACCTGCATCAACACCGTAGACTTCACGGGCAATACGGATAACTTCGTTAACTTCTTCTTGGGTCACATTAGCGATGTTTGATGCGCTTGAACCTAATGGGCCAGCTTCAACCGATTTTGGTTCTTCCAATTTTTCGTAGTTCACATAGAAGAACAAGGTGTCTTCGATAATTGGACCACCTAGGCTGATACCGTAGGTTTTTTCTTCGTAATCTAATACTGGCGGCTGCGATCCACCCAAGTAACGTGATACTTGTGGATTACCTGCGAGGCTGTCGCTGGTGTATTGATACAATACTGAGCCTTCAAATTCGTTGGTACCTGACTTGGTGACCGCGTTGATTTTCGCGCCGGTAAAGTTGCTGTCTTTCGCGTTGAAAGGAACCACATCAACCGTGATCTGTTCAATGGCGTCAATCGAGATAGGTGAGCGCTGAGTTGGGTAACCGTTACCATTCAAACCGAAGTCATCATTCTGGCCGATACCGTCAACAGTAATTGAGTTATATTTGGGGTTGTTGCCCGCAACCACTAACTCATCGCCTTCACCAATCGTTGTAGCCAATGGGTTCAAACGAACGATTTCTTTCAAGTCACGACCGTACGTTGGCAGTGATTGAATTTGCTCTTCGCCGAACGAGCTCGAAGAGCCACTGTTCAACTGAGCGTAATTAATAGCGGTGCCAGTTACGTTGATGCGTTCAACGTTGGCAGCTTGTAATTGAGCGTTTAAGCGGAACGTGTCGCCCAAGCTTAAAAATACTTCGGTGTAGGTCTCGTCGCGATACACATCAGAATCTAATGTTACACGGTATGGACCACCAACGCGCAAACCACTTGCGATGAAAGCACCAGAGGCATCAGTGGTGGTTTCTAAACGGCTGCCTGACGGAACGTGTTCAATAATAACGCGAGTGTTTGCCGCGCCTTGACCACTTGGGGCTAATATTTCGCCACGCATTGAAGCAGAAGTGTCTTGAGCTACAGCAGTTGCTGACGCGAGACCTAAGGCCACCGCGATAGCACTAGCCGTGCCCGATAATCGCATAGATGTTCTCATTATATTTCCTGGGTTGGTTATCAAATAAAATGCTGAGCAAGGCTACACCGCTTATATGACGCCTTGATGACAAAATGCATCTTTTTCTGCACTTGGATGTCAATTTTGTGACAGCATTTTACGCATTTTTTTAATTGATTGCACAGAGTATATTGAACCTTTATTGTGCAACTTTGTCAGAGCGACCTCGTCAAGGAGAGGTATCTATGTTGCGAACCTTAGGTAGTACGCTGATTGTAGCTTTTTTCATCACAATGATAAGTGGTTGCGATATGCCCAAGAAAATTTCAAAAGAACCCAAAGCACTTCGCGTCGCAACATTTAATGTCAGTATGGATGCTTCGAATTACCTCGCGCAGAAAGATATTCCTACCCAAGGCGCAACGGCATTGCAGCAAGCACTCGCGGACCAACATCCGCAAATACGAGCCATTGCAGAAATTATTCAACACACACGGCCGGACATTCTGGTGTTGAACGAATTTGATTATATCGACAAGGCCGCCGGTATCGAACGCTTTCAAGCCGAGTATCTCGCGGTTAGCCAAAACGGCGAAGCGCCAATTGACTACCCATACGTCTATTTAGCACCGGTAAATACCGGCAAGCCAAGCCCGTATGATTTGAACCGAGATGGAAAGGTTTCCAATTACGGCGATGATGCGTGGGGCTTTGGTTGGTACGAGGGGCAGTACGCCATGGTGGTGTTGTCGAAATATCCGATAGTCGAGAATGAGGTTCGCACCTTTCAGAACTTCAAATGGAAAGATATGCCAGGTGCATTACGTCCACTGATGCCGGCTACCAGCGAGTGGTGGTATCCGGATGAAGTCTGGGCCGAGTTCCCGTTGAGTTCCAAATCCCATTGGGACGTTCCGGTTCAGGTTGGCGAGCATCAGCTCCATGTGTTGGTCAGCCACCCAACGCCTCCAGTGTTTGATGGCGACGAGAATCGCAACGGTCGTCGTAATCATGATGAAGTTCGATTTTGGGCCGATTACATTCGTCCCGAGCACAGCGAATATATTTACGATGATCAAGGGCGCGAGGGTGGTCTAGCTGCCGATTCAGCATTTGTCATTGCAGGTGATCTCAATGCCTCTGATGAAGGTGATAGTAATATCCCCGGTACCATTGAGCAATTGACCCTGCACCCTCACATACAAGCGGAGCCCATCCCACAGAGCCAGGGCGGAGCCTTACATTCACCAGATAACCCCAAAGGCAGCACGCATACTGCAAGTTGGCGCAAACGCGCTGATTATGTATTGCCATCGGTAGCCGGCATTCGAGTAATCGACAGCGGTGTTTTTTGGCCAACCGCAGGGCAACCCAAAGCTGATTTAGTCAGCTCTCGAGGGGCATCATCAGATCATCGTTTGGTCTGGCTGGATATTCAACTTTACGACTAACTTCACAAATTTGTATTAAATTCATAAAAGTGTCATAAAGAATCGTAATAATTGGCGGTGCAGATAAACATTTAGGTGAAGCACATGTCGAGAAAGATCCTGATCGTTGAAGACGAAGCCCCAATTCGGGAAATGCTGAGTTTCGTCATGGAACAACATGGCTACCAAGCAGTAGAAGCCGGTGATTACTCCTCTGCCTTAGAGAAGATTATCGAACCCTTTCCAGACATGATTTTGTTGGACTGGATGTTACCCGGTGGGTCTGGCATTCAGTTAGCGAAAAAACTGAAAAGTGATGATTTCACTCGCGGCATTCCGATCATTATGTTGACCGCTCGTGGTGAAGAAGAAGATAAAGTGCGCGGTCTCGAAGTTGGCGCGGATGACTACATTACCAAGCCTTTCTCTCCCAAAGAGTTAATGGCGCGGATGCGTGCGGTGTTCCGCCGTGTGGCACCAACAGCGCTCGATGAGCCCCTTGAAGTCGAAGGATTGAAACTGGATCCGGTGTCGCATCGTGTGACCGGTTTCAATGATCGTCTCGACATGGGACCCACAGAATTTAAGTTGTTGCACTTCTTTATGACACATCCTGATCGGGTGTATAGTCGTGAGCAATTACTTGATCAAGTATGGGGAACCAACGTCTATGTGGAAGACCGCACGGTTGATGTTCACATTCGGCGCCTACGTAAAGCAATTTCAGTGCACGGTCATGACCGCTTGGTGCAAACGGTGCGCGGAGTGGGTTATCGGTTCTCTCATCGCTAAGTTGAAGCGATCGAGCGATGGATAAAAAGAATTCCGTTCTATTCATACTTCGAGGCCTACTGTGGTTTTTAATCCCAGTGGGCTTGCTTGGTTGGCTGTTTGGTGCATTTTGGGAAACGCTGGCATTAGCCTTACTGGGACTGGTTGTTTGGCATTATTTTTACCAATACAAACTGGTTGATTGGCTGTGGCATCGGCGCACCATGTTGCCACCGAGTGCGCCGGGTAGTTGGAGCTACATTTACGATGGTATTTATCGCACCCAACGCCGCAGTCAACAACGCCGCCGCGCACTAGCTCGGTTGTTAAGACGATTTCGCGAAGCGTCAGAAGCTATTCCCGATGCAGCGATTGTTTTCCGTAAAGACGGCGGACTGATTTGGTGTAACAAACTCGGGCAGTTTTACTTCGGTCTGAAATGGCCAGCAGATACCGGCATTCGTCTCTCGAACTTAATCCGGCATCCGGAGTTTATCGCGTACTTACAAAAGGGCGATTTCAGTGACGATATTCATTTGCCGTCACCAGTGCGTGAAGATATCGAACTGGAAATTCGTATCATGCCTTACAGCGATGATCAGTACCTATTGATGGCACGTGATGTCACGCAACTGCGCCAGTTGGATCAAATGCGCAAAGACTTCGTCGCTAACGTCTCCCATGAATTGAAAACTCCTCTAACTGTATTGCAGGGCTATTTAGAAATGCTCGATGATGCAAGTGGTATGCCTGCTGAGATGCATCGCAAAGCGGTGCGCGATATGAACGCCCAAAGTACGCGGATGCGTAATCTTGTCGATCAATTATTGTCGCTGTCACGCATGGATATTACACGCGGTGATATTTTTGACCGCGTCGTTGATGTCCCGAAATTACTGAATACTATTCAAGCCGACGCTGAACGGCTGAATGCCGAACGTGGGCATGAATTGGTCTTTGAAATCAGCTCCGAGAAACTTTACGGTCACGAAGATGAAATGCGCAGCGTGTTATCTAACTTGGTGACAAATGCCATTCATTACACGCAACCCGGTGGTCGCATTGTGGTGCGCTGGCGGCCAGTAAATCAGCAAATGGAATTCAGTGTTTCGGATAATGGGCCGGGCATTCCCGCCGAACATATTCCTCGACTCACTGAACGGTTTTATCGCATTGATAAAGACCGTAATAGTAAGACGGGCGGTTCAGGTCTTGGTTTAGCCATTGTTCAGCAAGCACTTGAACATCATCATTGTAAGCTCAACATCGATTCTGTGGTCGGGCGTGGGTCGACATTCTCGTTTCGGGCGCCAGAAGAACTCGTCGTTCGTGACACTTTGTTGAAATAAATATGACAGCTTGACAATGAATGTCATTAAACTGTCACATTCAACCTCTACACTAGCTTCAATTCTTCATAAAGTCAGTCGATCTGACATTGAACTTTGGAGTGTTTATGAAACTCAAGCAAGCATTAATTGCAGTAAGCGTCGCAACCTTAGTTGCTGGTCCAGCACTGGCACAAAAAGCGACTGATAACCTTCCTGAATATGAAAAAGTCAGCGGATTATCTGGCAACCTATCATCTGTGGGTTCAGACACCCTGGCAAACATGATGACGTTCTGGGCGGAAGAATTTAAACGCCAGTATCCAAATGTGAACACACAAATACAAGCGGCCGGTTCTTCTACTGCGCCACCGGCGTTAACCGAGGGAACTGCCAATTTCGGTCCAATGAGCCGCGCCATGAAGTCGAAAGAAATCGAAGCCTTTGAAAAGCGTCATGGCTACAAGCCAACGCAAGTTCGAGTTGCTATTGATGCGTTAGCAGTATTCGTTCACAAAGATAACCCAATTGAAGGTATGACCATTGCTCAAGTCGATGCAGTGTTCTCAAACACGCGCTTATGTGGTGCAACTGAGTCAGTGCAACGATGGGGCGATTTGGGCTTAACCGGTGCGTGGGAAAATCGCGACTTACAGTTGTATGGACGGAACTCGGTATCAGGTACCTATGGCTACTTTAAAGAAATCGCATTGTGTGATGGTGACTTCCGTCCGAATGTGAATGAACAACCAGGTTCAGCATCGGTTGTACAGTCAGTGTCTACTTCACTGAATGCGATTGGCTACGCAGGTATTGGCTATTTAACCTCGGGTGTTAAAACAGTTCCACTTGCTGTTGAAAAAGGGGGTGAGTATGTTGATGCAACCACTGAAAACTCATTGGCTGGTAAGTACCCACTTGCACGTTTCTTGTATGTATACGTGAACAAGCATCCGAACAAGCCACTGGATCCGGCAACCGCTGAATTCTTGAAAATGGTGCTGTCGAAAACTGGGCAAGAGATTGTCGATAAAGACGGTTACATTCCATTACCACTCGCAGTAGTCGAGCAAGAAATGGAACGTCTCGGCTTGAACTAAGAGCGCTACTCGTTACTCGTTAATCGACAAACGAACAACGACAAACGAATAAAGCGCTGGTTTTTTGCCAGCGCTTTTTTTATTGGGTGACCGAGATGTCGCGGAGGATCGGTTGTTGTAGAGAAATCAACGTCTCGGTCGCTTGGATTTCGTCGATGGGTTGGATCTTTTCGATCAGTAAATGCTGCAGGTCATCAATGGACTTCACGAATACTTTAATAAATACGCTGTACTGGCCAGTGGTGTAGTGTGCCTCGACGACCTCAGGTAACGCTTGTAACTGTTTTAATGCGCTCGGGTAATCACCC
>DASSWH010000037.1:0-3985 GCA_035705175.1 Pseudidiomarina sp. | reverse complement strand
GTGAATACCGCAGGCGTATTGCTCCTCACAGCGAGTTTGTTGCAATGGTTTACGCCACAGCTGTCGGTCACTTTGCTGTGCTGGATTTTACTACTCGCATGCTTGTTTATCTTACTGGCAGGGCAGTATCGAACATTAGATCGCTTATCCAAGTGGATCATGTTCAGCCTGACGGTCGCAACCGTTGCTGCGGTTATTATCGCCGCGCAACAACCTGCAACCATGTCTCCCGACTTTGTGCCGCCGTCACCGTGGAAACTCTCTGCGCTGGCGTTTTTGGTCGCGATGATGGGCTGGATGCCAGTACCCATTGAGCTCTCCGCCATTAACTCGCTGTGGCTGCGTAGCAAGCAGCAACTCACCCAAGAGACCCTGCGTGACGGTCTGTTTGATTTCAACTTAGGTTATTGGGTCACTGCAGCGCTCGCATTGCTCTTCTTGGCGCTCGGCGCCCTGGTGCAATTTGGCAGCGAACAGCCAATAGCACTCGCTAGTGGTCAATTCGCGACACAATTTGTCGCGATGTATGCTGCAACCATAGGTCCGTGGTCTGAATACCTAGTGGGTGGTGTCGCATTCTTGTGTATGTTTGGCACCACACTGGCGGTACTTGACGGTTATGCGCGCACCCTCCGAGAGAGCTTCAGAATTTTGCGTCGCCGCACCAAAACCGCTGAAGGCAAGCCGCGTCTGAAGAGCTCGTTGCGCTACTGGATTATCGGCCAGGGCCTCGCGGGTATGGCGGTGATTTTGTTCTTCCGCAGCGCTCTGGGCCCTATGCTCACCTTCGCCATGACCTTGGCCTTTCTCACCACGCCATTCTTTGCTTGGCTCAACTATTCGCTGGCGCGGAAAAAACGGTTGGCGCCTGCGATGAGTCTTTATGCCTGGCTAGGTTTGTTCTATTTGGCTGGTTTTGCGCTGGTTTACGCGGTTTGGTTGCTGTTAACGATGAAATAAGCCAATTGGTCGCAGCGCACTTGAGGTTTATTGGCGAATCCCCTTAAATGGAGCGAATCACTTCAATTAGGGTAACGACTATGAAAGGACTACTCTCCTCAACTGTGCTTTCTGCACTAATGCTAGCCGGAACATTGCTCGCGCACCCGGTTTACGCTGATGACCATGGCGATCTGCCATCAGCCAAACTGGCGGCCGATGAAACCGTCACCACCGAACATCAGGTCACCATCAAAGGTGAGCGCGTTGAATATACCGCTACCGCAGGTACGCAGCCGGTCTTCAACGAAAGTGGCGATGCCATTGCTGCGTTGCACTACACCTACTATCAGCGTGAAGGCGTGAAAGACCGCGCGAATCGTCCGTTGTTGATTTCATTTAACGGCGGCCCCGGTTCTGCATCGGTGTGGATGCACATTGCTTACACTGGACCGAAGTCATTGCGCGTCGATGATGAAGGTTTCCCTATCATGCCGTACGGTGTGAAAGACAACCCACACTCTGTGCTGGATGTCGCCGATATCGTGTTTGTAAACCCAGTCAATACCGGCTACTCACGTGTACTACCGAACAGCAAAGGCGAAATGCCGTCGCGTGACGAACAACAAAAAATGTTCTTCGGCGTGAATGCTGACGTGAAGTACTTAGCCGACTGGATTAACACCTTTGTCACGCGCAATGAGCGCTGGCGCTCGCCGAAGTACCTGATCGGTGAAAGCTACGGTACTACGCGTGTTTCTGGCCTCGCCTTAGAGCTGCAAAACCGTCAGTGGATGTACTTCAATGGTGTGATTTTGGTATCACCGACGGACATCGGTATTGACCGTGATGGCCCAGTCAAAGCCGCTAATCGTCTGCCGTACTTCGCTGCTGCCGCTTGGTATCACAAAGCATTGCCAGAAGACCTGCAGAGCTTAGATTTACTTGAGTTATTGCCGCAAGTTGAAGCCTACACGCTGGACACCTATCTGCCGGCATTAGCCAAAGGCCATATGCTGAGCGATGCCGAGAAGCGTGAAGTCGCCGAGCAGGTGGCTCGTTATTCAGGTTTGGATGCTGATGTGATTATGCAAGCCAACCTCGATGTCGAGACCCGTTTCTTCTGGAAAGAGTTGTTGCGTGACCGCGGTCAAACCATCGGTCGTCTGGATTCGCGCTATTTGGGTATTGACCGTGCAGATGTCGGTGATTCCCCCGATTACAACGCAGAACTGACCTCATGGTTGCACTCGTTCACCCCAGCAATTAATTACTATATGCGTGAAGTGCTGAACTACGAAACCGACGTGAAGTACAACATGTTCGGTTCTGTGCATCCTTGGGATCGCAGCAATAATCGCACCGGACATCAGCTCGGTGAAGCGATGCGCGCGAACCCATATCTGCATGTCCTGACGCAGTCAGGCTACTACGATGGAGCGACTAATTATTTCGATGCTAAATTCAATCATTGGCATATCGATCCCAGTGGCAAAATGCGCGATCGGTTCAGCTTTAAAGGCTATCGCAGCGGTCACATGATGTATTTGCGTGCGGAAGACCTGCGTCAGGCTAATGAAGATTTGCGTCAGTTTATTCTGAATACCTTGCCTAAAGAGGGCGAACCCGCTAAATATGAAGGGAAGCGCTGATTCATTCAGTATCACACGCAGTAGCAAAAGGAGTTCGTCATGGCCGATTTTTTAAGGATTATTATCGCAATTTTGTTACCGCCTGTAGGTGTATTCCTGCAGGTCGGTATTGGCGGGCATTTTTGGTTAAATATTTTACTCACACTGTGCGGTTACATCCCAGGTATTGTTCACGCTGTATGGGTAATCGCTAAAAAGTAATAGAGAAACGTCATATAAAAACAAGGTTCAAGTATGAAACTTTCCACGCTGGCACTCTGTGTCGGCGTAGCTTTGTCTACGTCGGTACCACTTCAATTACATGCGCAAGAACAAGAAGAAGCTCCCAAGTGGGATGTAAACAATCCGCAAGGTGAGTTCAAAGATGTCCAAATTCGTGTCAATGAAGGCACTTGGATGAACGTCGATATGAGTCCAGATGGGCAATATATCGTGTTTGATTTACTCGGTGATATCTACCGTATTCCTGCTAGTGGCGGGGATGCTGAACTCTTGGTCGGTGGTATCGCATGGGACATGCAACCGGTCTATTCACCGAACGGAAAATATATTGCTTACACTTCAGATGCCGATGGTGGCGACAACATTTGGATTATGGATGCCGATGGCAGCAATCAGCGCCAAGTGACCAAAGAAACCTTTCGCTTGCTGAATAGTCCTGCGTGGAGCCCCGATAGTGAATACTTAGTGGCACGGAAACATTTCACCGCACAGCGTTCATTAGGCGCAGGTGAAGTGTGGATGTATCATCGCAACGGCGGCAGCGGCGTGATGCTGACTGAACGGCCAAATGACCAAAAAGACTTGGGTGAGCCGGCGTTCTCGCCAGACGGCAAATACATCTATTTTTCTCAAGATGACACACCAGGAAAAACCTTTCACTACAGTAAAGATTCTCTCGAAGGCATCTATGTGATCAAGCGTTTAGAGCGCGAGACCGGTGAGATTGATGTGATTTTGAGCGGCACGGGTGGCGCGATTCGTCCTACACCATCGCCAGACGGCAAGTATTTGGCGTATATCAAACGTGAAGATTTTAACAGCGTACTGTATTTATATGATCTCGAGTCCGGCGAAGAAACACGTTTGTACACCGAGCTTGATCGGGACATGCAGGAAACGTGGGCGATTCATGGCGTGTACCCAACCATGGATTGGACGCCAGATAGCAAGCACATGATTTTCTGGGCAGGCGGTAAAATTATGAAGCTCAATGTTGCCGAAAAAGCAGCAAGCATCATTCCATTTAGCGTCGAAACGACCAAGCAAGTGCAGCAGGCATTGCGTTTTGAAACGGACCTCGACCAAGACAACTTCAAAGTCAAAATGTTGCGCATGGTGCAAGTCGCACCAAATGGCAAGCAAGTGACTTATGAGGCTTTAGGTCATTTGTA
>DASSWH010000036.1:0-2674 GCA_035705175.1 Pseudidiomarina sp. | reverse complement strand
CCTTAAGGTGCTTTTAGTCATTGCCAGATACCTCTCCAGCCGCGACTAAATCATCGAACTCAGCCGTATCCATCACGTCTTGATCATAGTCACGACCATTGACGGCTAACGGTGTAGACTGAGCGTCCTGCGCATAGGCTTCGCGTACTGCGTTGCGAAACGAGACTTGCAAGACATCAACCGTAATACTAATGGTGCCCACAGCGCTCAACTCACCGTCAGAAACAGAGAAGCTGAAGCTGTCGTCACCGGTATACTCCGCGGCGGGTGTATAAGTGAATGCACCGGAGGAGCTTACGGTCACAGTGCCATTCATGGGTTCATCGCCAAGACTAAAGGTGAGCGCATCACCATCACGGTCTGTGGCCGATAACTGACCCATTACAGGCGTATCTGTAGTTGTGGTTACACTCTCCGAAACCGCACGCGGGGTGCTGTTCGGGGTGGGCTCGTCATCACTCGATCCACCGCAGGCACTCAGTACCAGCATCGAACTGATGAGCAAAGCTATACGAGTTTTGCTACTATTCATGGGTATCACTCCTTACTGTGGTGAACCGGCTAATGGTGCGACCAAGTATGGGAACCCTGTATCAACAAAGCTCGCATCAAGTGGAGCGCCATCGGTAAATGGAGCGAAACCTACATTCGCATCCGCAGGTGTGCAGAAACCGAGATTCGTTGGCTCGCCATTGACCGGAATGTCATGACACAACGCACCCATCACGACGCGTAATGCGATATCGACAACGTCATCGCCTGGACGACGACCATTCGGGAAACCTGCGAGATCATTACCGGCAACACCGAAATTAGACTGTAGATCCGCGGGGGTAGCTGGAATGGCTGTATTCAACCGCAACATTTCTGACGGCGTCACTGTGGCTTGTTGATTTACACCGGCAAATCCAGTCAAGAATGCGGCGACTAAATCTGTGCGTGGATAGTTCGTCGGTGCGATAGTTTCGAAGCTTGTACCCAAGGTTGCATTCACCGCATCCTTGAACAGCAAATCTAAGATAATTGGTAGCGTCGGATTCGTGACGTAAGTCGCAAACTGACCATCTTCTGAAGGATGCGCAGATGAGAATCGATCTTTATCATCAATTCCAATTACGAGCTCGTTGACCAACGGTGAACCTAACCGTGATACTTGTACCAAAGCACCACCATTCACTTCAGGCTTCTCGAACGTCGCATTTGGATTTAAGATGCGCGCTTGCGGTAAGCTCGCGGTAGTCCATGCGCCAATTACACCATTGCCATCGCCAGTTACGCATGACTTCGGTACTTCCAAAGCAATGGTGTTGACGTTTTTATCATTCAAATCATCATTCGCGGTAGATTGGGTAATACCACCAGGGAAACCTTGTCCATCTCCTGCACCCGGCGCACTATCGCCTTCCACAGGAACGTAGTTGACTAAGTCAAACGTTTCGCCCAAGTTTACCGTAAACGGGTCTTTGCGTTGTCCAACAAACACTCGACCCATAGCACTGCAGTTTGGAATCGAGACGTCATACACATATTGGTCGGCATAGGCTTCATAGTCGGCTGTTGAGCCAAATGTTTTCTCCCCTACATAAGCATATGGCTTCACAAATTCGCTTTCACCATTCGCACCCATAACCGAGCTACGCGTACCCGAATCTTGTGGTCCAGAGACAACTTCGATCGTATAAGTTTCGCTAAAGTTTAACGCTCCATTGCTACCGGCAGCGATTGGGCCCACATGTTTCAACGGTACACTGACTTCAACGCCATCAGGCCCAACTGGAAGCTTCACGCCGCCCACTTGATTGTTGAAACGAAATTCAAAGGTCATGTCTTCGACAGCATCGCCGTCCGAGTCAACATGCAACGCATAAACAGCTGCTGGATCCATCGCAAAGTAATTTGGACCGCCGTAGCTATCTTGTAGAGGAATGTAGTTAGCAATAATCGTGACATAGTCTTCGCGACCTGGTTCATAACTATTAAAGATATAAAAGTCGGTCGAATCGACAGTGGGGAAACGCGCTACGTTCGGCGCTTCACGGTGACTTGATGCGAACGCTGTGGTTGCACTGGCTAAAGCTGCAAAAACAGCTGTCGCAATAACAGTTTTCTTGTTCATTTGAATGCCCTCTTAATCGTTCTTGGTTATTGGTCAAAACCCGACAATTTGAGGCGGGTCTGACCCAGTAACGATCAAGAGAGCAAACTAGATGCAAATTTTTTACATTCTTATCAGATCAGTAGTATAGAGCACTGGCCCCGTTGGTACCGATTCAGGTGAACCACCAAGTGGTTCGCGGCTTACAGCCAAAGCTGCAACCTGCGCTAAATCAATGCGCGTACCTAAATCTAAGCTAACTTCACCTTGTTGCGGCAGTAAACCTAGCGAAACTGGTGGCGTGCCATCAACAGGAAGCATCCACAATTGATAATCTTGATCCGGTAACCGCTCAATTGCACCGACTGCAGCCACTTCAAGACGCTGCTCACGCTGCTCAATCAACCACAAAGTGCGCGCTTCGCTATTTTGAATTACCGCCACTCGCTCAATAGAGGGAGCAATTACTGGCTCTTCAGGAATCAACATAACCACATTGACGAGCAGTAACAAACTGGCACAGGCTCCAAAAAACCAAGGCCACTTCGACGAGGTTTCTGTTTTCGATTGAATCCACCC
>DASSWH010000035.1:0-7118 GCA_035705175.1 Pseudidiomarina sp. | reverse complement strand
TAGGGTGCCATAGATGTCACGGACACGTTTATCCGTCTCAACGCGAGACATATTGGCAGCTTCGCTACAGACGTGGATGACGCCACCGGCATTGATCACATAGTCTGGGGCATACAAGATGCCTTGATCCATGACTTTTTGATCATGTGCAGGTGTTGCCAACTGGTTATTCGCGCTACCAGCAATGATTTTTGCTTTCAGCACAGCGAGTGTTTGATCATTAATGGTCGCACCTAGTGCACAAGGAGCATAAACATCCACGTCTAAGCCGTAGATTTCGTCCAAACCAACCACCGTTGCACCAAGTTCACGCGCTGCGCGTTGACAGGCTTCTTCGTTGATATCGGTCACGAAGAGCTCGGCACCTTCTTTATGGCAATACTCGGCAAAGTCATAACCAACAGCACCTAAACCCTGCACGGCAATTTTAACACCCTGCAAATTTTCGTTGCCGAGCTTATGTTTAGCCGCAGCTTTCAGACCTAAATAAGTTCCCAGAGCGGTATGCGGCGATGGGTCGCCCGCTTTTTCAGCTGTACCTGCCACAAACGTCGTTTCTTCGGCCACAATTGCGATGTCGCTGGTGCGGATGTTCACGTCTTCAGCAGTAATGTAGCGACCACTGAGTGAGTTGATGAAACGGCCATAAGCGCGGAACAACTCTGGGCTCTTCATTGTTTTGGCATCACCAATAATAACCGCTTTACCGCCGCCTAAAGGCAGTCCAGCGAGAGCACTTTTATAGGTCATGCCCCGCGATAAACGTAGAACGTCCGTGAGAGCTTCTGCAGAGGAGGCGTAATTCCAAAGACGGGTGCCACCAAGTGAGGGGCCAAGAGTCGTATCGTGGATAGCTATAATGGCTTTAAGACCAGTTTCTTTGTCATGACAAAACACGACTTGCTCGTGTTGGTCGAACTCTGTGTGCTCGAATAGAGACATGAGTAATTAGTCCTCGTTTATCCCAATAAAGTGGGCGCACATTACCATTTTGTTCTTGCTTTCGCTAGTAACTGGATAAAATATTTCGTTTACGTAAACGTCAACTTTTGCGGCCAAAGTTTACAGCGCTTTGGGCTTTGCCAAATGAGCCTTTCGCGTTACTATAGCGAGCGTTTGGATGTCGCGGAAACGGCATCTTCCAATACTGTCAATTAATAGGTTCACTATGGCTGAAACAACCACGCCTCCCAATGATGCAGACGTGTCCGCATGGGTACGCGAGCATTTTCAAAAAGCAAATAAGTATTTGGCTGAACAGGGAATTATCGTCGACCGTGTCATCACTAAGCGCTGTCGTTATCTCGTGCCGTTAGTCGCTGTTTGGCGATTCACGACGCAAGATAAGAAGGAAATCTGGACAATTAATGGTGATGTTCCCAGTGACTTGGTCAGTGCTAAAGTCGCTGAAACCGCGCGTGATGCGCTGAAACATTTTGCGTTACAGTGGCAACTGCGTGCAGAGGGCATTGTTCAAGATCCTGAAGCGTCGAAAGACCCAGAACAGCAACGCTATGCTAGCTTCCTAGTTGGTCGTGCGGAGAGTCTGTACGAAATGACTGAGCAGGATGATTTATGGAAAGATGAGCCAGTTAGCTAGGCTCATCTTCCTCTTGAACTAGATAAAACACGCCAGCTTGCAACAATTCGCACAGCAGTGCGCGATTGTGGTCGTGAGCGAGGTGGCTGGCGTAATCCGTAAGCTCACAATCATCCCACTGTTCCGCTAGTTGTGTGACAAACTCCTGCTGTTCTGGTTCGAGTAGCCAGCGTTCCCCAGCAAAGTAAAGTGCCTCTTCTTCTGGTCCCAACAACATGCGTGAACCCGGCGTGCGGCAGAGTAGAAGTTCGGCTGCTAATGCTTGAGCTAACACCGCATCCGATATTGCTTCATCAGGCTGTGGTAACGGCCGCTTACTTTGTGACATGACTTGTAGCAGCGCGATATCCAGTTGTGCTTCGCTCAAACTACGCTGGACAAACGACTTCACCGCATTCAATTGGTCCGAATCGACGCGATACGCACTGCCAGCTAGAAGCGTCTCTGGATCGCGGTAGCGCGGATACTGCTGCTCAGTTTGATGTAGTACGTCGGCAAGCGCAGCAATAAACTCGGCACTGTTAGGCGCTCGAAAACCAATGGAGTAATTCAGGCTCGGCTCGAGCGCAATACCTTCATGCGGACAGCCAGCCGGAATATAGAGCATATCACCGGGCGTCAAAACCGCATCAATAGTGGCGACAAAATCAGTCTGGAGTTGTTTCAGATCAGGATGCGGGCAGTGTTCTGCCGCACCTGTAATGCGCTCGCCAACACGCCAATGACGCGTTCCTGTGCCTTGGATAATAAACACATCGTATTGGTCCAAGTGAGGCCCAACACCACCATGCTCCGTTGCAAAACTGATCATGACATCATCGGTGCGCCAATCGGGTAAAAACCGAAAGGGTTGGAGTAGGCTCTGAACCGCTGGGAACCACTCATTCACCGATTGAACTAACAAGGTCCAACCGCTCTCGCCAAAGGCTTCGTAGTCGGTGAAAGGACCGTGTTGAACGTTCCATTCGCCCTGATGATTCTCGATGAGCCGAGAGTCCACACCATCTTCCATAGCAAGACCTGCAAGCAATTCGGGTTCGATGGGATCGTTAAAATCCACAAACGCACCACGAATTAACAATGGCTGGCGTTGCCAATGCTGTTGTAAAAACTCTTTCGTATCGAGGTTCAGGCGCACAGTCATGTTAACTCGCTAAGTCGTCGACGAACTGAATCGCACGACCAATGTAGGATGCTGGCGTCAGTAATTTCAGCTCAGCTTTCACCGTTTCAGGTAATTCGAGACTGTCAATAAAGACCGCCATCGCTTGCTGGTTAACGCGTTTACCGCGGGTGAGATCTTTCAGCTTTTCATAAGGCTTTTCAATACCATAACGGCGCATGACGGTTTGAATAGGTTCTGCCAGCAATTCCCAGTTTTGATCCAGTTCGCGGAGTAAGTTGTCCGCATTTACTTCAAGTTTGCTAATGCCTTTCAAGGTGGCTTGATAGGCAATCAGGGCATAGGCGAAACCAACACCCAAATTACGTAACACTGTCGAATCCGTCAGGTCGCGCTGCCAGCGGCTGACCGGCAATTTGTTACCGAGGTGATCCATGATGGCATTCGCTAAGCCCAGATTGCCCTCAGAATTTTCGAAATCGATCGGGTTTACCTTGTGTGGCATGGTGGACGAACCGACTTCACCTTCAACGGTACGTTGTTTGAAATGATTCAGAGCAATGTAGCCCCATACATCACGATCAAAGTCGATTACTATAGTGTTGAAGCGTACAACCGCAGCGAAGATTTCGGCAATATAATCATGCGGTTCAATTTGCGTGGTATAGGCGTTCCACTGCAGCCCTAAACTCGTGACAAAACGCTCTGATTCCTGATGCCAATCGACTTCTGGATAAGCGGCTATGTGTGCATTGTAATTACCCACTGCACCATTGAGTTTGCCGAGCAATAGCACTGCACTGAACTGCTCGAGTTGCCGCTGCAGACGAACTGCTACGTTAGCCATTTCCTTACCGAGTGTGGTTGGTGTAGCGGGTTGGCCGTGAGTACGCGCCATCATAGGTACAGCTTTATGTTCTACCGCTAAAGCCATTACAGCATCATGTAGCTCAGTCATGACAGGCAACATAACTTGGTCACGGGCTTCACGCAGCATCAGTGCATGCGACAGGTTATTGATGTCTTCAGAAGTACAGGCAAAGTGAATAAACTCGCTCACTGCAGCCAACTCGGCGTGATCAGCCACGTATTCTTTCAAGAAATACTCGACCGCTTTCACGTCATGATTAGTCGTGCGCTCAATGGTCTTGATTCGTTCCGCATGCTGTTCCGTGAAGTTTTCAACCAGTGCTTCCAAATGCGCGTTTGCCGCAGCACTGAATGCCGGCACTTCAGCAATGGCCGGAATGCTGGCTAAATGTTGAAGCCAACGTACTTCGACAATCACTCGATTACGGATCAGACCATACTCGCTAAAAATTGGGCGCAAAGTAGCGGCTTTGCTGCCGTAGCGGCCGTCAACTGGAGACAAAGCGGTGAGGGCGGACAAGTTCATCATGATGGAGACTCCGATTGCTCTTGTAGAGTACGTAAAAGGGATTGAGCGGTACGCACCATACGTTGGCGCGAAAACAGAAAATGACGACGTTTGCCGCCTAAGTGATTCCAGAGTACGGCATTGCGAACACCGGCTAAGAGATACGCTCGAATGTGGTTCTGAGCGGTCGCTTGCTTTAAATAATCAGGTTTGCCGTTAATTTTAAGTGGATGGCTGAGTGGCGAAACAAAGTCGCTGTATGCACTTGCCATGCCGGCAATGATCGTTTCGCTGTTGAACTGAAAATCGTGCTGCTGCCGATACAATTGTTCAATGCGTTGCCCTAACTGATGTTGTGCTTTTTCTGAACGCATCAATTTGCGGGCTAATGCTAATATGCCAACAACATAACGAGTCATTTCTACATCTTTATCGCGAGTCGCGCCGATCTGTTGGAGCAACTGTTCGAGACCCCACCGCAAATCTTGAGGTTCAGGATATATCGCACTGAAGCTAGATGGGTTTTGATTCAGTACACTGTCGATAAGAGGTCGCCCATACGCGGGCTGCCGCAAACTGCCTTCTCGTGCGACTTGCTTAACCGCTGCTGCGGATTGCGCGATTGCGGCCAACGCCAGCACGCGTTGTTGCCATTCGTCTAGGTTCACAGCAGGACCTCAGCAGGGGTTAAATGACTGGCCACACGCTGCTCGATAATACCACCGCCGAGACAAACTTCACCTTGATAAAATACTGCCGACTGACCAGGCGTTACCGCTGCAACGGGTTGATCAAATTGGACTTCAATACGATCATCACTGATGACGTTTACAGTGCAAGGGATATCCTGTTGACGGTAGCGTGTTTTGACAACGGCTCTAAATGATTGCGGGCTGGGTTCCCGATTGACCCAATGAAGTTGGCCGGCGATGAGTCCCGTCGACAGTAAGCGCGGATGGTTCGCGCCTTGCGCAACCACTAATACATTGCGCTGTATGTCTTTATCAACGACATACCACGGGTCGTCGCTGGCCGCCGCTACACCGCCGATATGCAAACCTTTGCGTTGTCCTAAAGTGTGATACATCAGGCCTTCGTGTTGGCCGAGTACGGTACCGTCAACAGATTCGATAGTTCCCGGACGGGCGGGCAAATACTGTTGTAAAAAGTCTTTAAACTTGCGTTCACCAATAAAGCAAATTCCGGTCGAGTCTTTCTTATCAGCTGTCACCAAATTCTGCGCTTCGGCGATACGACGAACCTCTGGTTTTTCCAATTCACCCACTGGGAATAGGGTTTGCGCCACATGTTCATGACTCAGTGTGTAGAGAAAGTAGCTTTGATCTTTGTTGTCATCTCGGCCGCGTAGCAATTGAAATTTCCCATCAACTTGACAACGGCGTACGTAGTGACCGGTAGCGATATAATCCGCAGCAAGTGCATCGGCTGCGAACTCTAGAAAGGCTTTAAACTTAATCTCTTTGTTGCACATGATATCGGGGTTTGGCGTTCTACCGGCGCGATATTCCTCGAGAAAATATTCAAAAACATGATCCCAGTACTCGGCGGCAAAATTCACGGTATGGAGCGGAATTCCGAGTTTTTCACAAACCGCTTCAGCATCTGCAAGATCGGTTGCCGCCGCGCAATACTCATCAGTATCGTCTTCTTCCCAGTTTTTCATGAATAGGCCTTCAACTTGATAGCCCTGTTGCATGAGTAAGTATGCGGAAACGGAAGAGTCGACGCCGCCGGACATGCCGACGATGACTTTTTTATGGGAATTGTCGTGTTTTTCTGTGCTCATAACCACTCAATTGACGGTTGCTAATACTGAACCATTTATGGCGGCGGATTCTACCATACTGAGGGTTCTTCGCGCCACTCGCCAGGCTGCATTCCGCGTAATGTCCAAGGTCCTACGCCAGCACGAATCAGCCGCAATGTTGGGTAACCGACAGCTGCTGTCATGCGCCGCACTTGGCGGTTACGTCCTTCGGTTATTTTTAAGCATAACCAAGCGGTCGGAATGGCTTGTCTTTCGCGGATAGGAGGGTCGCGCTGCCAAAGTTCCGTAGGTTCATCCATCAAAAAGACTTCCGCCGGTGCGGTCATTCCATCGTTCAATTCGACGCCATCACGGAGCGCTTTTAGTGCATCGGTCTTCGGTATGCCTTCAACTTGTGCCCAATATAGTTTTGGCATTTTATACTTTGGATCCGTTATTTTATGCTGAATCACGCCGTCGTTAGTCAGCACCAATAGTCCTTCGCTGTCTTTATCGAGTCGGCCTGCGGGATAAACATCCTTAAACGGCACAAAAGACTTTAATGTTAGGTCTGATTCGGCTCCCGAAAATTGTGTTAACACACCGTAGGGCTTATTCAACAGAACCAACTTAGGATTAGCGGGACGAACCTTCATCGCATCCTTCGCCGGTGACCGAACACGCGAACGTCGACGTTGTGGGGCAGGCATAATTCCTCTCCAGACTGTTGCAACGCGACCTCGATGATTGCGTTGTGGCGCCAGTGCGCTTGGACAGGCACAATGATAAACTATTTCGTAGCGAGACGGGCATTTCAATGTAACAATGTCGATGATGAAGTCGATAAAAAGAGAATGGAACCGACATGAGCGATGACAAATTAGTAAAACGACAGGGAAACTTCAGTCAGGCTTTGCGAGGTGAAGTACCTCTGGTAATCGGTGAGGTTTTACAGCGGGCATGGGAAATTACTGTACGCGGACTCCCGGTCATGTTGCCTATGGTTATTGCCTGTGTGCTGGTGGCTATGTTGGTTAATGCGCTGATAGCCCCAGATACCGGTGACGCGACACTTTTTGAAATTGCGATGGATCCCGAATTACAAAACCAAAATGAATGGGCGCGCTACTTGACAGAAATACTTCTGGCGCCTTTGTGGGGGGGATTAACTTTTCTTGGAATTTTAAATGCCAATGATGAAAAACTCTCCTTTGGTGCTTTCTTTTTTGCCCTGCAGCGCTATCTTCAG
>DASSWH010000034.1:0-2100 GCA_035705175.1 Pseudidiomarina sp. | reverse complement strand
CATCTGCAACGACTTGCGCTGTTGTTTAATTTGCGCGCTAGCATCCGCTAATCGGTTGATATTCATTGTATACCTCAAAACATGAAGTAGAGTTCATAAAAGAATAATATGAAGTATACTACACACAATGCAAATAGGAAGTCTACTTCAGATTAGTTTCAGGAGAGGATGAAATGAACCGCGTTGAGATGTTCGTTAGGTTTTGCGGTTCATCCACCGATGTATTGGGAACGTAACCAAGGCAATCATGAAACTAAAAATGATGAATTCAGAAAGTAAGCGCAACCATGAGATCGGCTCAAGTGTGAAGGGGCTCATTGGCTCACCGTAGAGCATGGTGCCTATGGTCAGAACAATCAGAACTCCCAGTCCCACGTCATTCACGCACTTTAAGAAGTTTGTGTCTTCTACGACAGAGGTTGCCTCTTCGTTGCTACGACGTTTGCGTCTTACCCTTTGACCAAAGTACACGCCCGTAACAGCGCCAACCAAGACAATGCCAATTCGTAATACATCATCCATGTTTCGTTCTCCCTGTTTGTTACCTTTAAGCTCTTGCGTTTATCTCAATTTAGTTATGTGCTTTTAATAGTGGCCGTAAATCATCCAGCTTGTCGAATAAGTGCCAAATATAATTCTTTGTACCTTTCTCACGATGCGGGTGCAAGTCAGCCAACTCAGGATCATTACAGTAACCCTCAAAGGCCGCTTTCGATTCCCACTCCACCAGAATCAACACCGTGCGCGGTGTCATGTCACCCAGCGCCGCCTCTCGGAATTTACCAAGCGAGATAACTTTCCCACCATGCTTGCCCACTTCGCTGACCGAGCGGCGCGCGTAAGCGAGGTACTCGTCTTTATCGGCGATATCGAATAGGTTTAGCGCGTATACGGGCATGGGTGTTACTCCTTATCTAAGTTTATTTTCATGGTCAAGCAACCAGCGTTTTCTAGCTAAGCCGCCACCGTAACCCGTCAAGCTGCCGTCTTTTCCAATCACGCGATGGCACGGAATGATAATAGCTACTCTATTGAAACCATTCGCTGATGCAACCGCTCGAACCGCATTGGGCCGATTAATTCGTTGTGCTTGCTCTTGATAGCTGCAGGTACTCCCATAAGGGATCTCCTGCAAGGCACTCCATACCGCGTTTTGAAATTCCGTTCCTGGCGTATGCAGCTTCACATCAAAGCGTTGTCGAGTGCCTTGAAAATACTCCTCCAACTCTCGTTTAGCCTGTTTGATGTGGTTATTTTCACCAGAGATAATTCTCGCGCGCAGAAGTTTCTGTAAGTCTTTAAACTCAGTTTCTAACATTCGTCTATCCACGAACTCTAATAAACAAATACCCTCATCGGTAGCGCAAACAAACATGGGCCCAATTGGCGTGGTGATGCGGCTAATTGTTATCACATTATGGTGATTTATTTCAGCGGGCGAATGCCCGAGCATTTTCTTGAAGGTATAGCCGAAGCCACTCAGCGACTCATAGCCACTATCAAATGCCGTATCCGTAGTTGATCGCCCGACTTTAAGCTCTTGAAAAGCATTATTTATTCGATACATTCTTTGATAGGCCTGAAACGTGATTCCATAGTGCTTTTGAAACCATCGGCGGACTGATTCGGGACTGATGTCGAGTTGTCGCAATTGGTAATCGCTTATTTTGTCTTTCGGATGATCCCGCACCAGCTGCATGGCTCTCGCAACATATTCTGGTGCTTCATGCGCATTTTCTGTGGGTCTGCAGACTTTACAGGGCCGATAGCCAGCACTTAGCGCATCTTTGAAAGTAGTGTAAAACTCGACATTCTCAAGCTTCGGCTTTCTGGCTCTACAGGTTGCTATACAGAAAATTGAGGTCGATTTCACACCCACATAGAAGACGCCAAGGAAGCTTGAATTCCGGTCCAGCAATGCTTGGTAATATTCATGTATTTGATCTTGGTTGGTGATTCTCATAATTCGAACACCTTCTCAAAAGACTGTCGTGCAACTATCGAGCGCAAATTCATTCCCAAATTTGGTAACTGAGACATGTACATCACATTGTAGATTAGAACAGGCGAGCCTTGATTGTGCAGATCAAAAAATGACAT
>DASSWH010000033.1:0-13736 GCA_035705175.1 Pseudidiomarina sp. | reverse complement strand
CTTTAGCGCTAAACGTGCGTTTTTAGAGCCGGTACTAGACCGCGTCAATTTGCACCTATTTACTGATACTATGGTCGAGAAGGTTGTTTTTGATCAGGCGGGAACCGCTCAAGGAATAAAAGTTCGACAAGGCAAAACGACATTCGATCTTATGGCTACTCGCGAAGTATTGTTGAGCGCCGGTGCGTTTAATTCGCCACAGCTATTGATGTTATCGGGTGTTGGTCCGATCGAACATCTCCGCAGTCATGGTATTGAAGTCGTCGCTGATCGTGCAGAAGTTGGCGCTAATTTGCAGGAACATGTTGATATCACGGTACATATCCGCAATAAGCAATGTGACACTATCGCCTTGAATCCACTCGGCTTGATTCAATTAGCTCGCGCAGCTTGGACATACTGGCGTAGTCGAACGGGTGCGATGGCTCATCCCCCGTGTGAGGTGGGAGGGTTTATTAAGTCGACCGATCAGCAGGTTGAACCTGATCTCCAATTACACCTTGTAAGCACTATGTTTAATGATAGCGGTTATGACCTGACACCGGCCCTGCGCTATGGGTTTTCATGTCATGTTTGTGTATTGCGACCACAAGCGCGAGGCACCTTGACATTAACGAGCAGTAATCCTCAAGAACCGCCGCGTATTCAATTCAATTTTCTTGACAATGAGTCTGATCAACAAGCCCTCATCGCGGGGGTTCGAAAGGTTCAGGATATTCTGCAGCAACCCGCCTTGGCGAAGCATTACGGTAGTGAGTTAATGCCCGGAGCGTATGCGCAGGACGACGAGTTACTGCGGCAACTAGAACGCCACTGTGGCTTAATCTATCATCCCACCAGTACCTGTCGAATGGGTCTGGATGAGCAGTCCGTAGTGGATGAGAAATTGCGAGTCCGCGGCGTACAGAAATTGCGAGTCGTTGATGCTTCGATAATGCCGCAGGTTATAAGCGGAAACACCAATGCTCCGACCATGATGATTGCAGAGCAAGCGGCTGATTTTATCTTGGCTGACTACGCTTAATCGCGACAGCCAGCCAAGTTCCACAAGAAGCCGCACACTTAATGCATTGGTTTACCCAATTTCGAGAACAACCGTGCCAGTGCAGGAATCAAAATCAATGCACCTAACATATTCCACAGGAACATGAAGGTCAGTAAGATTCCCATATCCGCCTGGAATTTAATTGGTGAGAACATCCAGGTTGCGACACCTATGGCCAATGTCAAACCTGTGAAGCCTACCGCTTTACCGGTGTTATCAAGCGCGTATTTGTAGCAGTCATTTAAGTTCATGCCCTGCTTCAAGCCTTCTTTCATTTTCGTGTAGATGTAAATACCGTAATCCACACCGATACCAACGCCTAAAGCAATTACCGGCAATGTCGCAACTTTTACGCCAATACCAAGCACTGCCATCAAACCTTGACTCATCACGGTCGTTAGGGCTAACGGTAGGACAATACAAGCAACCGTTCGGATACTGCGGAAAGTAATCAAACAGAGCACTATCACCACACCGTAGACCCACAACAGCATTTCATATTGTGCATCTTCAATGACCGCGTTTGTTGCCGCTTCGATACCTGAGTTTCCTGCCGCCATCAACAACTCTAATCCTTCTTGTTGATAGTTTTGATTAAACTCGTTAACCGACGCCACGACCGTTTTCAGCGTTTCTGCTTTGTGGTCATTCAAATAAATGATAATCGGGGCCATCGAGCAGTCTGGATTAATGAGTCCTGGCGGGGTACGCGACGTATTTGCATTCAACACATACTGATTCCGATTTAAACTAAACCATTTCAGATTACCTTCATTGAGCCCGAAGCTACCCATTTTGGCTACGTAAACAATGGATTTGACATCTTGCACACCTGGGGTGTTCTCCATATGCCAACTGAAGCGGTCCATCAATTCGAGGTTATCATACGCGATACATTGGCTCGGTTCGGTTTCAGCCATCACGACAAATATATCTGTACTTGAACTGTAATTATCGACGACAAATTGGTTGTCGATGTTATAGCGACTATCGGGTCGAAGTTCCGGAGCGCCAGCGTCGAGATCTCCGATTTTCATCTGCTGCCCGTAGTAGAGCCCCCAAGATAATCCAATAATCGCAAAGATTAGCGCTGCATATGCATATTTTGGTTGCGAGAATCGTCCAAAGAAAGACAGAATTGGATGCGCTTCATTCCGCACTGAGGTAGTATATTTTTGGCCGCGCGGCGAGATGCCAACATACGACATAATAATGGGCAACAACCCCAAATTTGTTAATACAACAACCGCCACACCGATACTCGCTGCAATTGCAAGTTCTTGAATAACAGCTATATCGATCACCATCAGTGTGGTGAATCCGATGGCATCCGATATCAACGCTGTCAAACCCGCAATATAAAGCCCACGAAACGCTAATTGAGCAGCTTTTAACTTGTCGTTGCCGTCCACTGTATTATTGCTTATCGCATTAATTATTTGGACACCATGGCTGACCCCGATGGCGAATACGAGAAACGGCACCAGCATTGAATATGGATTAATACCACTGCCGATTAGTTTAATGATACCTAACTGCCAAATCACCGCGATGATTGAGCACGCTAAGACGGCTACAGAACTTCGCCAACAACGGCTATACCAGAACAACATCACCAGCGTAATAATAATGGCCAGCAAAAAAAACAAGCCAACTTGCTGTGCGCCTTCAATAAGATCGCCGATAATTTTGGCGAAACCAGTCATATGAATGGAGATCGTATCACTCGAATACTTCGCCCGTATCTTTGTCTCCAGTTGTTCTGAAAACTCTTGATAATCGAGTGGCTCTCCTGTTTCTGGGCTGGTTTCGATCAGTGGCACATAAACAATTGCGGACTTGAAATTGGTCGCAACTAGATTTCCAACTTCACCAGAGCGCAGTGTGTTCGTGCGAAATTGTTCAAGCGATTCTTCAGGATTATCATCATCCCAGGTGTCAGGTACTACAGGACCACCGACAAAGCCTTCTTCGGTGACCTCACTCCAACGAACATTTGGTGTCCAAAGACTTTTGATTGCTGTGCGATCGACGCCGGGGATAAAGGTTACTTCATCAGTAACTGCACGCAGCGTCTTTAAGAATTCGGGGGTAAAGATATCTCCCTCTTCAGTGGCAACAACGATTCGTACCACGTTCCCCAAACTACGAAGATCATCTTGATGTTCAAAATAATTTTGAATAAACGGATGATTTGTTGGAATCATTTTTACAAAACTAGCCTCTGGACGAACCTGACTAGCATGCCAACCAAGGAACAAAGTCAGCACCGCAAAAATAAGAAACCACAACGGGCGAATTCCAAATAATGCACGTTCTAACATAGCCAGCGATTCCTTATTCTTGTTCTACAGATTCAGTTTCAAACGGTTCCAACGACAATACACCGCGTTGCCCGACCAACGTTAATGAGCCATCCGCGTTCACAATCAGATCAGTAAGCACAGCTCCACTGCGATGCGTTTGTTGTTCGACTCGGCCTTGCTCATCCACATATCCAACGACCCCAGCATTTCCAACGAGATAAACGCCTTGGTTGGCGGCATCAGCAATGCTGTTGATGTTGACTGTATCTTCGAGACGAATTTGGGTAAAGGTTTCCCCTTGATCGTCGCTAACAAATATATTGCCCCGTAGTCCGGCAACCCACAGACGATTTAATTTGTCGATATGCAACCCAAAAAATGAACCTGAATAGGGCGAATCAAGTGTCTCCCACGAGTCCCCCTGATCAGTACTGCGAAAAATCTGACCCGCTTCACCTGCTAAGAATAAGTAGTCCTCACCTTTAGCTAGGCCATTGAAGTGGTAACCATCTGGATTTTCTACGTTTGCATCTAACAACTGCCAACTTGCGCCACCATCCTTACTTCTGAGCAACGTGCCATAAGCACCAGCAACGACAACGGTTTGTGCATCCAATGCCAAGACATCTAAAAACGGTTTCGTTGGCCCCTCTTGCGCAGCATAATCGGCATTCTCGGCTTGAAACATAGCGTTCTCAAGTTGCCACTCCAGCTCTTCTATTTCAGCTTGATCTTCGCTCGCATCGATGGCTGCGGTGAGTTCTTCAACCAACTGGTCCCAATATGCTTGCTGTAACGCAATAAATTGAAAGCCGTCGAGTTGGCGTTGCCATGTTAGCCCGCCATCTGTGGTATGAACAATAACGCCATGATGGCCCACTGCCCAACCATGTTGGTCATCCGCAAAGCTGACCGCGGTAAACAGAACACTTGTTGGCACGGAAGCTTGCACCCATGCTTGGTCGTCTGGTCCACGAGTCAGGATTAAGCCATAGTCACCAACAACCACTGAACGCTCACCGGCAGTGGTAATTTCCGTCAGTACAGCGCGATCAGCTTTGGGTGCAATTAAAGCTGGCGCAGTAATAACCTCATAGTCTGTAACGACTTGCGCATTGACGGGCACACTCCCAAGTGTCAGTGCAAAGCTTATGCCTAACCCTACGATTGTTCTTCTCATGGAACCCTCTTACGATTTCTGTGTCTTAGTTTTGTCATTGTAACAGTTGCAAATTTTGGATAAGCGATACATGCTATGGATATTTCATGACAGGTCAAACCAGCTGCTACCATACCTTGAGAAAGGTAGAAACGCTAGTATCAACTGGGGATTTTAATCGGTCTGCTTTTCATGTAGCTTAAGCGTGTAAATCGATAAGAGTACAAAGTACAACAAGGAAAAACCCATGAATAATATGATGCTTAAAGCCGGTGTGTTTGCGCTTTCTGTGATCTCAGTCAGTGTAATGGCGAAAGTCACTCCTGAGGAAGCCGCACGACTCGGCCAAGACTTAACCCCGATGGGGGCCGAGATGGCTGCAAATGCCGACGGTTCTATTCCGGCGTGGACAGGCGGTTATAGCGTCGACGCGAACGGTGAAGTTCCAGCGCGCCCTGCAGACCCATTTGCAGACGATGAAATTCTGTTTACGATTACTCGGGATAACCTCGATCAACATCGAGACATGCTGTCTCCGGGACAGGTCGCCATGTTCAATAAGTATCCTGATTACAAAATGAATATTTATCCAACTCGTCGTACTGCTGCATACCCACAAGAAGTCTATGACGTGGTGAAGAGCAATGCGCTCAACGCCGAATTGGTTGCGGGTGGTAACGGCCTGGATAACTTCGACCGTCATGTACCATTTCCAATTCCGCAGAATGGTTTGGAAGTGATTTGGAATCACATTACGCGTTATCGCGGTGGTGCCGTTACTCGTTTAGTGAACCAGTTTCCAGTGTTGGAGAACGGTGACTTTGTTCCTGTGCTACTCCGTGAGTCGTTAGTGTTCCCAGAATACTTGCAAAGTGGTCGAGAAGAAGCGGATGACAACGTGTTGTTCTACTTCCTTCAAGAAGTGTTAGCGCCAGCACGATTGACAGGTACTGTGCTGTTAGTTCACGAAACGATCAACCAAGTTCGCGAAGGTCGTCGTGCATGGTTATACAACGCAGGTCAGCGTCGTGTCCGTCGTGCACCAAACGTCGCTTATGACGGTCCAGGTACCGCTTCAGATGGACTGCGTACATCAGATGGCCTCGATATGTTCAACGGCGCACCAGATAAGTACAACTGGGAACTCGTTGGCAAACGCGAAATGTATATCGGCTACAACAACTACAAGTTGATGGATACCGATCTGAGCTATGACGACATCATCAACGCGGGTCACTTAAATCAAGATTTAATTCGTTATGAGAAACACCGTGTATGGGAAGTTAAAGCAACATTGAAAGATGGTGAGCGTCATATTTATTCGACTCGCCATATGTTTATCGATGAGGATACTTGGACTGCATCGGTCATTGACCACTATGATGGTCGCGGTGAACTGTGGCGTGTAGCGGAAGCTTATAATGCGCAGTTCTATTATCACGATACTCCGTGGATGGCTGCTGAAGCACTCTATGACCTTAACTCAGGTCGCTATATTGTGCTTGGTCTAGCTAACGAAGAATCCTCCTATATGGATTTCGATATTGAACCTGAACGGAGTGATTTCAGCACTTCTGCGCTGCGTCGTATGGGTATTCGTTAATCATCTCAAGAAATGAAAAAGCCCCTCTACGGGGCTTTTTTGTTACTGGCAATTAGTTACTCGCTACTCGCGATTTTTTCGAGCCGAGCCAGAAGGCTCGATGTATCCCAACGATTTCCACCCATCTGTTGCACTTCTGCATAAAATTGATCGACCAGAGCCGTTAAGGGTAGCGTTAGACCTTGGCGATCGCCTTCAACTAACGCAATTTTCAGATCTTTACGCATCCAATCCACCGCGAATCCATGATTGTAGTGTTGGTCCCACATCGTTTTATAACGGTTTTGCATTTGCCATGAACCAGCAGCACCCTGACTAATTGCTTTAATCAGCGTATCTGCGTCTAATCCAACTTTGCGCGCAAACGACAACCCTTCGGCTAATCCTTGCACCACACCCGCTATGCAAATTTGATTCACCATTTTCGCTAACTGGCCATGCCCTGCTGGACCCATATGCTCGCGAGTTTTAGCATAACTGGATAACAAAATATCGACGTCGGCTAAAGCACTTTGATCCCCACCAATCATAGCGGTTAACTTGCCATTTTCTGCACCTTGCTGACCACCGGATACGGGCGCATCGAGAAAGCGGCCGCCTGCTTCAATAACAGCCTGACTTAATTCGCGAGCGAGTTCTGCGGATGCCGTCGTATGGTCAATCACAATAGCACCCGGCTTTAGTTCAGCGAGCAGGCCATCCGAGCCGTAAAAGACACTACGGACGTCGTCGTCATTGCCAACACAGACACAAATGACATCCTTCCCAGCCGCCGCTCCTCGTGGTGTTGATGCTGTCTCTCCGCCGTATTCTTGCACCCAGCGTTGCGCCTTACTGCCAGTGCGATTATAAACGGTCGTGTTCCAACCCTCTCGCTGTAAATGGCCGGCCATGGGATAACCCATGACGCCTAAGCCGATAAAAGCAACCTGCGGTTTCATCATGACTCCTTCTGCTGGTTGTGATTAATCTTTAGATTGTTGAATTGGCACATAGATAGTTAACCCTTTTGGAATAACTTGGATCTGTTGCGGCCCAGTATCGAAACTATCACCATCTAATTCAATAGAGTGCTCACTATCACCGATCATGAACTGTGAACCAACACTCAAATCGACAAGCTCCGTTTGTTCGATACGACCACGAAGCACTTGAACCAATGCTTTGAATTGACACCAGCGTGTTGCCCGCGGTACTGCTGCACACTGTAAGAGTCCCTCAGAGCGATTCGCGCTCGGATAAATGGGTATACCGCCACCAATAAAGCAACTTACCGCAACAATTTGTGCATCGTACAAAGCTCCGGTTTCAGTATCATGTATGGACGATCGTTGTTCATAGGGGCCACAGAGATAGCGCAAGATGGCGAGTACATAACTACCACCACGCAAAAGTCGTTTCATCCACGGCCGTTGCAGCCGAATCAGATCAACTGTAAGTCCTGCTCCGGCATGATTGACAAAGAAATGTTCACCACATCGACCCATGGCAACGTGACGCTTTTCATAGCTGTTCTGCAAACGCCAGCTTGCGTCGAAAATACCATTGTCGCGAGCAAAGTCGTTGCCAGTACCTAAAGGCACCACCGAAATCGGTACGTCACTGTGTGCGAATACTTGCGCAGCTATGTTGACGCTGCCATCGCCACCCATCACGATCAATTCATCAATATCTCCACGTAATGCAGTTAATTGCTGAATGTCGACGCAACGACTCGGTGTACTCGCAATAATTGATACTTCGCAGCCCAAACGATGAAAGTGTTGCTCATACATCGCGACCAAACGCAAAATTCGTGGCCGAAGCTGATGGTAGTAGATCGCAATATGTGGTGATGATGAGTTCACATCATTACTCGTCATAACGAATGAGCCAATGCAAATAGCGGCCTAAATCACGAAACGGGGTTTCTTGGTTGAATCTGAGTTCAATTTCCAACAGTTGTTCAAATTGCTCGGCATCCTTTGGGTTACGGAGATAATCATGAATAACCCGAACACCCGTTTTGCTTAAAATGCGACCATTTTGGGTCTGGACCCACTGCTCAACCTTATTAGGATCCAATGGTTGTTGTGGACTGAGTCGAACTGTTTTCTTCACCTTCAAATTGCTTTGAACATAGTCGAAATTACCGTAAATGGCGTTCGCAAAATACTTCGCGTTCCGATTGTAGAACATCAACGATAGTTGCCCGTTGGGAGCCAACAGGCTCTTAATCACATGCAGCGCTTGCTCAGGATCCGCCATCCACTCCAATACTGCATGACAGAGCACCAAGTCATAGCGTTCGGGCTCGAGGAGTTGCGGCAAGTCTTGCAACGCTGCCACTTCATAACGATGCGCTAGTAATCCCTGCTGCTGATGCAGTGCTCTCGCTTCGGCGACCATTTCTGCAGCAATATCTGTGTGCGTGACTTGGTGTCCAGCCGCAATGAACCAAGCGGATAACTGCCCTAGCCCGCCTCCAATATCTAATATTCTTAACGGTGACGCTTCGTGAAACGACGCCAAGTCACGTTTCAGAACCGCGAGCCTTAAACGTCCCTTGGTCGTGGCATAAATATTACGCTGAAACTTGCCCGTCATCGTGGCAAAACTTTGGTCACGTTCACTCATGCAGGGTTATCGATATCAATAAAGTGATGCGTTAATTCAAACCGTTCCGCTAAGTGTTCACCCAGTGCGTTAATGCCATAGCGTTCGGTTGCATGATGACCTGCGGCGAAAAAGGCTAGTCCTTGCTCTCGCGCGCTGTGCACCGTTTGTTCAGAGACTTCCCCCGTCAAATACGCATCGACACCAATATCTGCAGCATTATCGATAAAACCTTGACCACCGCCGGTGCACCAAGCAATGGTTCGAATAGGTTCGTTTCGATCGATTTGACAGGTCAATGTTCGTCCAAGAACACTCTCAATATGTTGAGCCAAGGTCACGCTACTGTGATTGCCCGGCACATCCCCCATCATCATGACACCCTGTGGATTTACCGCCGCGACAATGCGCGGCTCCAAAATTCCCAGCTTTTCTGCTAACTGAATGTTATTTCCCACCCGCGGATGAATATCCAGCGGTAAATGATAGGCAAATAAATTGATGTCATACTGCAACAAAAGTTGTAACCGGCGCTTCTTCATCCCCACTATTTCGCTGCGCTCGTTCTTCCAAAAATAACCATGGTGAACCAATATCGCATCAGCATTTCTACTGACGGCCGCTTCAATTAAAGCTTGGCTTGCTGTAACCCCAGTCACAATGGTTTGAATGGCACTCCGCCCCTCGACCTGCAGACCATTCGGACAATAATCTTGAATCGAGTCGACCTGGAAGAAATCAGCTAAATAGCTGTTTAATTGTTGGCACTCTAGCATGGGTATGGCTCCTTCTAAGCTCGTATTTATTTCACTTCAACGAGGTCGTTGGACAAGCTCCGTAAAAAACGGTATAAAAAAGAAACGAACTATTGATTTGTAAAATTTCATCTTTAAAAAGGTAATCCATAGGATATATTGCATGAGCAAACTTGATAAAGACAAAGTTCTTGCTGATTTTACTGAAGCTTATCAGCAAGCCCACGGTAAACAACCGAAAATTGAAGCAAGTGGTGGTTGGTATAGCGTGGATGGTGGCAAAAACATGCGCCTAGCGCAATTGGCTGAGCAAGTGGACGAGCTGAAGGGTGGCGCTAAAAAAGCGACTAAATCAGCGGCTAAGAAGCCTGCAAAAGAAGCCGCAAAACCTGCTGCCAAAGCTGCTCCTGCGAAGAAAGCGGCCGCTGCAAAGGCACCAGCTAAAAAAGCTGCTCCAGTTAAAAAGGCCGCCGCGAAAAAATCGGCTTCTGCTAAATCGGGTGGTTTAACAGCCAAAGAGTTGTGGAAGAAGAAACTCGAAGAAGACGCTACATTGTCGCGTCTACCGCGTGGCTATGATAGCTAAGTCATACACGAACTTCAGATAGAACAAAGCCCCATTGAATTGGGGCTTTTTTATGCGCACATTCCAGGCTAAAAACGCATTAACGTTTACCGATATAGAGCGTCAGTTCACCCACCGGTAAGCCGTATTTGTACATTTTAGTACGGTTAATCATATTGTCTGCGTCGACCAGATACATCCAATCATCGAGCGTGACTGAAAACGGTTCACCATCCATTTCAATGACTAAAACATATTCCCACGTCAACACATTGCCAACCGTTTTACCCTTAGCCACGCCCTCTACGTCACTGGCGCGACCTTCGTATTCATTTGGCCCAGTCTTCGTGAGATACCAAATACGTTCTTGCTCGCGTCCATCAGCATAATAAAACTGTTCATCGAGCACGCCTTCGTTACCTTCCCAAGTGCCCACCATTTCCACTCGAAACCGTTGAATGACTTCTCCGCTGTAATCTTGGACAACACCATAAGCTACTAACTCACCATTAAAAAACTCTTCAAGTTTCAATTCTGGAGTTTCACCACGATAATCTTCAATACTCGAAGAACAGGCCGCTAGTACCAAAATAAATGCCGCGATAATGCTAAATTTCTTTGTCATGACCCTGCTCCTATTAATTCATTCCGCTCGTCTTTGAAGCGAGAATTTTCATCGAGCCAAATGGCTAAAAAGTCATCTGTGAACGTAGCCGACTGGATGGTTCCTAATTGCCCACCTGCTGAATAAAATTGCGCGAATCCATCTGCGTCCTCAATCATCATCAAACAGGTGCCTTTCTTCACGTCAGGCCACATTTGATTCAATTCTTGAAGCCAAGTTTGATGATTCTTGGTAATCTCTATTCCTAACCGCTCCCACTCTTCTTGAGTACTCTCAACGAGTTCTGACGCTTTAATTTCACGTAGGTAAGTTAAGCGAAGGGCGCGCTGGTCATAGCTGTCATAATTACCGCTATCGGTTCGAAGTTGTGCATCGTAAACATCCCAAAACAAAACCGACAATCGAGTTTCGCCAACCACTTTTAAACTTTCAAACTGGTCGTTCACGCAGGTGGCTTGAGCAGAAAACGTTACTGAACTCAAACCAATAACACTTGCAGCAACAAACCAACTAAGCCGTTTTTGTCTCTTCATGGGACACTCCTTGAAGCTTCATGACATACGCAAAGATCAACATATAGATACACCATAAGACCCCATAAAGGGCCCAAAGTTGCCACTCAGGACCGTACAAGGTAGCGGCATCTAATCGTATCCCTATGGCATAGGTTAGTGGTCCCGAGGCGATTCCAAAGAAACCGGCCAACCAGTAGCGACCTGCTAGCCAATCCAGTGTGTTCATTAGCATGGCAACAAAGCCAAACCAAAGAAGTACTAGCCACCATGGAAAGGGTCCCTCGGTGAAGCTGATAATGCCCGAGAGAATAACCGTACCTTCAAGCCCTAAGCCGAGTACGAGCAGCAACACATACAAATAAAATGAGCGCTTACCGATCAACGCCCCGCCTTTCCAAGCTAAACCAATTTGAGCGACGACCAACAAAGCTGTAACAAGTAACCAGTCACCCCGCCCAATTACCGCTGCAAACCAAACGGCGTCAAACAGAAATAGTCCGACTAACCGGCGCATATTCTGCCAAGAGAACGTCTTCTTCAGTTGAGCTTTGCTGGCAATCGACATATTTAGCGACACATCGGCTTGGTGGCCACCAGTTGTACTGCAGACACAGCGCGTTCGCGAAAACCACCCTCACAATAGGCTAGATAGTAGTTCCACAACCGACCGAACCGGTCATCATAACCAGCAGCTTTCAATTCCGGATGCTTAGTATTGAATTGCACGCGCCAGTCTTTCAGTGTTCGCGCATAGTCAAAACCAATATCATCAATATGGCGCATCACCATATCGGTGTGTTTGGTGAACATCTCCGACATCATCGTAATGGATGGCAAAAAGCCACCTGGGAAGATGTATTTCTGAATAAAATCGACTGAGTTTGCGTAAGACTTCATTCGCTGGTCAGCAATAGTAATTGCCTGCAAAGCCATCTTGCCCTCTGGCTTCAGCAACCGACTACAGGTTTTGAAGAACGTCGGCATGTAGGAGCGCCCCACAGCTTCGATCATCTCAACGGATACCAACTTGTCGAACGTACCCGTCAAATCACGATAATCTTGCTTCAGCAGGGTAACTCGCTCTGTTAAGCCTTCTTGTACCAACAAATCGCGAACGTAGTCATGCTGTTCTGTTGAAATGGTGGTCGTGGTCACACGACAGCCGTAGTTCTTGGCTGCAAAAACGGCCAACCCGCCCCATCCGGTACCGATTTCAATTAAATGATCATCCGCGGTGAGCTCTAGCGAGTCGCATAACCGTTTGAGCTTATGCTCTTGGGCCTCTGCCAGTGTCGACTGAGCACTTGGGTACACAGCACTCGAATATTGGAGCCGCGGGTCGAGAAACGCCTGATATAAGTCATTGCCTAGGTCATAGTGCGCTGAAATATTTTCTTTAGCTTGTTGCTTGCTATTACTACGGCGCCAATGCTGGAACTTTTGGAATGGCAGCAATAACCAACTGAATTTGGCCTCAAGCTCATCAAGTGCACGAAGATTACGCGCAAAAACCTGAATTACCGCAGTTAAGTCGGGAGTTTCCCAAGCTTGGTCAATAAATAGCTCAGCCGCACCAATACTGCCTTTCAGTAACATCCGACGGTAGAACGAAAAATGGAGTACGTTGACTTCTGCAACGAGCGGACTCGCAGTGTCACCAAAATCACCCAACAGCGTACCCTGCTCTTTGATGACGAATCGGCCATGCCGAATACGACTCAGTAAATTTAACACGAGTTTTCGAGCCATCCGGTCGAAGCTTGATTCTTGTTGTTGCTCTGCAAGCACAGTTTCACCCTTGTACATAACGCTTCCTGTGTATTAATTCGCTGGGTGGTCGTAAATTGGTGTGCGTTTGAGCCACAGCTTTAACGCTTGCCAATAAATCGCCGCCACAGTCGTTACTGTGTTGATCGGATATCTAAGGAATACGGAACGAATTGCTCTTGGGTTCAATTCGACTCGTTGTAGTGCCAAACTGGCACGAAAATGTTTCGTCTCGCGCACCGCATCTAATTGAATCAGGCAGCGCGCTTCTGCGTGATTCAACGGTGGCTTGATACGCCATTGATAGCTCATTTCTAAGGGATTAAATGGCGACACATGAAATGCCTTGGGATACTCAGCACGTGTCGTTTCGGCCGCTGCATCAGCCATATCAATCGCATAATAATGACGTTCATTCCACGGAGTATTACTGACCTCAGCAAGCATATAGCTGTAATGGCCTGCTTCATCCTCGACGAAATAGCAGTTAATAGGACTGAAATAGAGTCCCCAAGTTCTTAAATTACCGAGGAAAAATACCCGCCCTGTCACTCTATTTCCAGTCAGCTCAGTCAGCTTTTGCCGGACACAAGTAGCCAAGTCTCCCGCTGAGCCACGTAAATAATCAGCCCGCCGGAACCACAAAGGCGCAAACCGTCTTGTTGACAGCAAATGGCTACATTGATGCAAGGTGTCTAACTCATCGAGAGCGAGCCACCATTGCGTGGTCGAGTATTGAAATTGGTGTTCCGTCGGCCGGTAACGACGGTGAAAGACCTGACCTTTCTGTAAGGCGCTGCT
>DASSWH010000032.1:0-5911 GCA_035705175.1 Pseudidiomarina sp. | reverse complement strand
GTTCGTTCGCTGAATGAGGGTGATACGATGCGTTGGTATCCGGGCTCTCCTTGGCTTACGCAAGCGCATTTACGCGAGCACGATCAACTCACCCTATGCGAACTGCATCGGCTCGATGCCATGGAACTTGCCGTCAATTTTCGCCGCCAGCGTCAGGTCAAAGTGCTTCAGCAAGAAAATGGCTACGCGGCAATGAAGGCGCTGTTACCGCCATCGCAAAAACGTGGCATGGTGTTGATTGATCCACCATTCGAGCAGCGCGACGAGTTTGATCAAGTGATCAACGCACTTCAAGCTGCATTAAAGCGTTGGAGCACAGGTGTTTACGCGATTTGGTATCCCATCAAAGATCCGCTCACTATTGGTGAGTTTCATCAACGCGTTTTAGCAGTACCGCAAGCAGAAAAAGTCTATTCGGTTGATTTACTGATTCGTGAACCGCTCGACAACACCAAGCTGAATGGTTGCGGCATGCTGTTCATCAATCCTCCGTACGGACTGACCCAGCAAGCCCCAGCCTTACTTGAATTTCTGCGTCCATTGCTAGCCCAAGATCGCGGCGCTCAAGTACAAACCCAATGGCTTTCTGAAAGTGACCAGTGAAAGGTGAACCGTGAATAGCAGAGCTTGAGAAGAGCTCAGATTGTGTTTTTTTGTGGTTCTGTTACCGGTTCCCTATTTACCATTCACTGTCACTTAGCGACAGATCCAATCGAGCTCGCCGCCATGACGCTTCTTCGTCATGATGTCTTCTATTAGCGGGGCAAGAATGAGTTCCATCGCGAAAACCATTTTTCCACCCGGAACCACCAGCGTGTTCATGCGGGACATAAATGAGCCATCGATCATCTGCAGATAGTATGGGAAATCCACATGGCGCATGCCGCGGAATCGAATCACCACAAAACTTTCATCGAGTGACGGAATATCTTTGGCACTGAATGGATTTGAAGTATCTACCGTCGGCACCCGTTGGAAGTTAATGTGAGTACGCGAAAATTGCGGCACGATATGGTGAATGTAATCTTCCATACTGCGCACGATGCTTTGTGTGACCGCTTCCCGTGAATGGCCGCGTTCAGAGGTATCGCGCATCAACTTTTGAATCCATTCCAGGTTCACTATTGGCACCATACCTATCAATAGATCAACATGTTGTGCAACGTCGTAATCTTCACCAGTAACACCACCATGTAAGCCCTCATAAAACAGCAAATCTGTATCACGTGGAAGATCTTCCCATGGCGTAAAGGTACCTGGCATTTGATGGTAAGGAACGGCGTCATCAAAATTATGTAAATAACGTCGAGT
Organism: Pseudidiomarina sp.; assembly: GCA_035705175.1. Taxonomy (GTDB): domain Bacteria; phylum Pseudomonadota; class Gammaproteobacteria; order Enterobacterales; family Alteromonadaceae; genus Pseudidiomarina. The sequence goes on along the minus strand of DASSWH010000032.1, from coordinate 4,600 downwards.
TTGTCCCATACCAGTCTCGCTGTACTCGCGAAACAATGATTCTAACCGATTAAAGTTGTTCGCTTCTGGACCGAAGTAGCTAATGTGCTTTCCTTGTTCCTGCGCTTTGCGGATGGCCAGTTCCATTTCCGGACGTGAATACCGGTGAAAGCTGTCACCTTCTACAAATGCAGCTTGCAGGTTTTGTGTGCGAAATATGTGTCGCAGGGCCTGACTGGTCGTCGTTGTACCTGCTCCAGACGAGCCCGTAACAGCGATGATTGGATGTTGTTGCGACATGAATCCTCCGGAAAGTGGACTACATGTTATACGGACTCAGCCGCTTCTGATCAATAGTGTGGTGGAATTTCCGCTGCTGGATCCTGAGGGTCATCATTCCCCCGCTCTTGAATTTGCTGAAACTTTTCAATCAGCAAGGCGATTTTTCGTTGCAGCGTCTGTAACTCATCGTTATGGCTGGTGACGAGCCGATTCAACGAAGCAATCTCGTCCTCTTGAAAAGCCAACTGACTCTCGAGGTCCATGAGTCGCTCATTGAACTCGTCTTCTTTTTGAGCTGCCATAGGCAAACACCCTTATTTATGTGTAGTATAGTTACCGCAGCGAATTACAACCTACTCTGATACAGAATTCAATGATGGAGATGTACATGAAGCAATTAGTAAAGCCATTTGTTCTGACTGCGTTGGCAGTGGCAATTGTTGGCTGTAGTAAACCAGAACCTTATCCAGTTAGCGAAGTGGAACCAACCGAAGAACGTGATCGCATGGCGTATGCGCTGGGTTCATCGGTCGGTACTTTCGTCGCAACGAATTTGACGAATCAAGAGGAAGCCGATTTTGTTTTGGATCGTCAATTGGTGATCGCTGGTTTTGTGGACTCCTTGAAAGCTGAATCAAAAATCAGCCAAGAAGATTCAGAAGCGTTGCTGACTCAGATGCAACAGATGGTGGTTGAACAACGTCAACAAGTACTTGGTGGAAAAGCGCAAGCCGAAGGTGAAGCTTATTTGGCCGAAAACGCGAAGAAAGAAGGCGTTACGGTCACCGACTCTGGACTGCAGTATGAAGTGATCAGTGCTGCGCCGGCTGATGCGCCAAAACCTGTAGCTACCGACATTGTCGAAGTTCATTACGAAGGTACCCTGATCAACGGCGAAGTTTTTGATAGCTCGTTTGAACGTGGTGAACCAGCAGTATTTCCTCTGAACCGAGTTATCGCCGGTTGGACCGAAGGGGTTCAGCTGATGGGTGTCGGTTCGAAGTATCGCTTCGTGATCCCAGCGAATTTAGCTTATGGAGAGCGTGAAGTTGGCGGTGGTATGATTCCTCCTAACTCGACCTTGATTTTCGAAGTTGAGCTGCTCGACATTGTGGATCAAGAAGAAGCTGACGAGCCGGCTGCTGAAGTTCAAGCAGAAGAATCTCAAGCAGAAGAATCTACAGAGAACTAAGCGGTAACCCGTACAAAAAAACCAGCTCAATTTGAGCTGGTTTTTTTTGGACAAAGAAAAGCCGCTAGTTTCTACTCTGCATCAACCACTAATAATTCGTGCTGGTCGAGTGCGGTTAGCAGCCGATCTTCAAATTCCATGCGGAGTTCCAAAGCCTCTCCGAGTGAAGACAGCTCTCTGTCAAAATCTGTCAAATCGGCGTGTTCATCACCTTCGCTATAGCGGTCATTAAAATCGAGCGCGATTTCTGTTGTATCACTTATTAGTGGAAACAGTTCATTGGCGATATCGCGGGAGCTTTGCGGAGCATTATCAGTCGACTTAATGATCTGGTCGTAAATTTCAAAATGTCCTGCAGAGATATAATCCATCAGCATTTCGCAAAATTGACGCACATCAGCAACAGCAGGCAATGCCTGACTTTCCCGTTCATATGGCGGTAAACCTGCCAATTTAAAATATTCAATTAGCAAGTCTTGGCGTGCATGCAGCCACGTATCGATGGATTTATGTGCACCCCCCCAGCGCTGCTTTGCTTGCTCGTTCCTTTCTAGCATTAGTTTCTCCGTTCAGAACATAGTGTTCAACATACTGATGATGCTAAGCTAACGTCAACCGTTTTCGCTCAGAATAATCGTAAAAGAGCATGTAGAAGTGAGCTGAATCAAATGAATAAACCCTATCAACGCCCTGCACCAGACGAACCAGCATGGTGGTTCATTGTTGCTGGCGGCGAGATGATTCTCGAGCGCGGCGAGTCACTGCCTCCACACGGAATCTTAAGCCAAATTCCGATGCCCGATTTGAGTGATTATAAGGTTGTCTACTTGGGTGAATTGCGGGAACGCAATTGCTATCTCATTATGGCTGATTATGGCGATACACAGTTTGCCGATTTGGGCGAATTTGGGAATGTGCGAGAGATTCTGCTGCAAGGCGATGAAGAGCTGTTTGCAGTGGCTGCTCGCGCCAAGCAATTTACCGAGTTCTTACTGACTCACCGTTTCTGTGGCCGTTGCGGTACCCGTATGCAGGCTGTCGATTGGGAATTGGCGATGCATTGCCATAGCTGCCAGCACCGCTGTTACCCGCGCATTTCGCCGTGCATTATCGTCGCGATTAGAAAGCAAAACCAAATACTCCTAGCACGTGGGAAACGTCACCCAGAAGGGCTGTATTCAGTGCTCGCGGGTTTTGTCGAATCGGGTGAAACCTTAGAACAAACGTTAGCGCGTGAAGTGATGGAAGAAGCGGGCGTCGAAATCAAAAATATTGAGTACGTATCGAGTCAGTCGTGGCCATTTCCTCATTCGCTGATGATTGGATTCGTCGCCGAATGGGCTGACGGCGATATTCATCTCGATCCGTTTGAGCTTGAAGAAGGTGACTGGTTTCCAATTGACGCGCTTCCTCGAGTGCCGCCTGCTGGAACCATTGCATATCAGTTAATCGATTTCCTCAAACGGAAAATTGAGCAGGAAACCAACGGCGAAGATTGATAGAATGCGCGCCATTCAGGAACCAATGAGAACTGAGCATGAGCTTGAGCAAACCCGCTTTACAGAATGATGTTTACTTGCGCGCCTTAATGCGTCAGCCGACGGAACGCACGCCGATTTGGATGATGCGCCAAGCAGGACGTTATTTGCCAGAGTACAAAGCAACACGGCAACACGCCGGTGACTTTATGAGTCTGTGCAAAAATGCAGAGCTGGCCTGTGAAGTGACGATGCAACCGCTCCGTCGCTTTCCACTGGATGCGGCGATACTCTTTTCAGATATTCTAACCATTCCCGATGCCATGGGTTTAGGTCTTTACTTCGAGACTGGAGAGGGACCTCGTTTTGAACGTCCACTGCGAGATCATCGTGCGGTTGAAAACCTCGGCATTCCGGATCCTGAACAAGAGCTTCGCTATGTGACCGATGCGGTGCGTACGATTCGTCATGAGTTAGGTGGCAAAGTACCATTGATCGGCTTTTCAGGTAGCCCGTGGACTTTAGCGACCTACATGGTAGAAGGTGGCAGCACCAAGAATTTTAGTGTCGTCAAAAAGATGATGTTTGCTGAGCCGACAACCATGCATTTGTTGCTTGATAAGCTCGCTGACTCTGTGATTCTGTATTTGAATGCGCAGATTGAAGCTGGCGCGCAAGCAGTGATGGTATTCGATACGTGGGGTGGGGTGTTAAGTCCACGCGACTACCGTGACTTTAGCCTTGCTTATATGCGAAAAATCGTCGCTGGCTTAACTCGCCATGCAGACGGTCGTGCGGTGCCAGTGACCTTGTTTACCAAAGGTGGTGGTACTTGGTTGGGAGAAATGGCGACAACAGGTTGCGATGCATTAGGTGTCGACTGGACCACTGATTTAGGCTCTGCGCGTCAGCTCGTGCAAGACCGAGTGGCATTGCAGGGCAACATGGATCCCAGCGTACTCTACGCGCAACCCAAACGGATCGAAGAAGAGGTCGCAACCATCTTAGCGAGTTACGGTAAAGGGCATGGTCATATTTTTAATTTAGGTCATGGCATACATCCAGAAGTAGACCCCGATCACGCTGGCGCTTTCATTGATGCTGTTCATAAATTGAGTCCTGCTTACCACCGTTGATCTTGATTTGCGGTAAACCCCGTTTAATGAGCGTTAAGCGGGGCTGCCACAACGGTGTGCTGCGTTACAATAAACCTAGTTTATTCTCACCCAAGCCTACAGCGCAGTAATCGGGGACTTTATGTCGAAACGGAACCTCTTCAATCCAGTAACCATCTTCGCCGTGTTGATCGCTGCGGCCGCTGCTTACCTCTTTTTCATTCACGAACCTGAGCTAGAAGAAGAACGGCCTCAAGAAGCTGTTCCGGTGCGTGTTCAAGCGGTTCAGATTAGCGAGTATAGAGATACGATTGAGGCGTTAGGTACAGCGCAGGCGAATGAGTCGATTGTGGTGACGGCTCAGGCACAAGATATCGTTACTGCAGTTCATTTTGACGACGGCGATGTGGTTGAAGCAGGACAATTGCTGGTTGAATTGGATTCTCGTGAAGAAACTGCGCGGGTTCAAGAACTGAAGTTTCGGTTGGCAGAAGCGAATCGTCAGTATCAACGTATCCTCGATTTGACGCGGTCGAATGCCGCATCACAACAAC
>DASSWH010000031.1:0-9897 GCA_035705175.1 Pseudidiomarina sp. | reverse complement strand
TGCGCCCTTCTTCAATACGTCGGCAGCTAGGGGAATATCACTGGTAATCACCAGGTCCCCTGCTTGGCAACGTTCAACAATTTCGTTGTCTGCAACATCAAAGCCGCTGGTTACCGTAAGGGTGTGAATATAGGGTGAAGGCGGAACCCGAAGCGGCTGGTTAGCGACCAAAGTAAGCTGCAGCTGCTTGCGTTCTGCCGCGCGGTACAAAATATCCTTGATGACCGTCGGACACGCATCCGCATCGACCCAGATATGCATTAAAGTTTGGCTTTTCTGACGTTTAGAGCAATGGCCAAATCGCCAACCGAGATCGTTGCGGTTTCGTTGAGTTTTGCAACCACAACTGGGGCCATTTCGCCATAAACGCTATCCAACGCTGAGGTGATTTTGACGGTGTTGTCCGCTTGCTCGTCGACGGTCAGCTTGAGCGTAAAAGCGCGGGTACCATTGATGGCAATCTCACCTGTTTTACCTGCTTCGAGCATGATCGAGGGTTCGGCAAAAAGCACATTCTGGTGTGACAACTTTACATCTAGAGTAAAGAGTTGAGCGGGTTCAGCCACCGCAGTGTTGATGCTCAGTAAACCCACCAAAATAATCAGTAGATGTTTCATAAACTAGTCCTTGTAGAGTGGCGAACAAGTTCATAAGCTAGCTGAATCTAAATTAAATGGCAAAGCAATGATTGCAAACTACGACTGGCTCCTTTTTGACGCTGACGACACTTTGTTTCACTTTGACGCCTTTGCGGGTTTACGCAAAATGTTTCAAGGGTATTCGGTTGATTTCACGCGCGTGGATTACGATGTCTATCAGCAACTGAACAAACCGCTGTGGGATGCCTACCAAGCTGCGGCTATTGATGCCTATACATTGCAAACACGCCGGTTCGATGCATGGGCGGAACGATTACAGGTGAGTTCCGAGCAACTCAACAGTCAGTTTTTGCAAGCGATGGCTGATATTTGTGAGCCACTCCCCGGCGCCAAAGAACTAGTACATGCTATTAAGCCACACGTAAATATTGGCATCATTACGAATGGCTTTACCGAGCTACAACACGTTCGCCTCGAACGAACCGGGTTTGATGCTTGGGTAGATGTCTTAGTGATCTCGGAAGAAGTCGGTATTGCGAAACCCCACATTGATATTTTTGAGCATGCGTTTGATCAAATGAAACAGCCACCACGGGACCGTATTTTGATGGTCGGTGATAATCCGCATTCCGATATACAAGGCGGTATGAACGCCGGAATTCACACCTGTTGGCTTAACCACCATGGGTTGCCGTGTCCTGCCGGCATTGAGCCGCATTTTGAAGTGTCGAATTTAGCAGAGCTCAAGCAGTTGTTGTTTGCAGCACAGGCTGATCAGATATGAGTTGGCTAGCGAAACTGGCAATGATTCCGCTGGCGCCTTGGCTCATTCGGCAGGGGCATCGTGCGCGTCGTGATACTGTTCGATTACCTGAAGCCAAAGGCGCTCGCCAGAAAGAAATCGAGAACAGTGAATTAAGCCTTCTAGTGCTTGGTGATTCTGCAGCAGCGGGTGTTGGTTGTGCGACACAATCTGACGCTATAACAGGGCAGCTAGTTCAACAGCTGCAGTCTCGAGGCGTCGTTCGCTGGCGGTTGATAGCGCAAAGCAGTCTGACGTGTGCCGGTGTTCACGAGCTGCTGAGTCAGTATCCTGCCGAGACGTTTGACGCAGTTTTGGTTTCGGTAGGAGTGAATGACGTGACGCGGCGAACGTCCATTGCGCAGTGGCGTTGGGATTTAGAAGCGTTGACCCAGACATTAGTCGAGCGGCATCAAGCCAAGCTCATCCTATTCACGGCTGTGCCGCCAATGCATAAATTTACCGCTCTACCACAGCCTCTGCGTTGGTTTGTTGGCCAACAAGCGAGTGATCTCAATCGAGTGTTGACGCAACACTGTCAAGATTTCAGTCATTGTGAACTACTGCATTTTGATGTTCCTTTTCACCCACGTTATCTTGCCAGTGATGGTTATCATCCCTCTGTCGAGGCATGCACATTGTGGGCTGCTGCCGCAGCAAGTGCTATTTTGAAGTCACCCAAGCTCCAGCAGTAAAGTCTAAAGTTCCCGCCGAGCACAGCGCACAAGCCAGCGGAAAAGCCGTAACTGAGCTGGTACATAGAACAGATATTCTGGATGCCACTGTACCCCGATAATTGCTTCATCGTTCTCGCACTCAATGGCTTGCGGAATGTCATCTAGATCGGTTGCGACTATGGCGAGACCACGACCAGTATCACGTACCGCCTGATGATGCAGACTGTTTACCCGTAGTTTTGTTTTGCCGACTATTGCTGCCAATTGTGAGTTTGGCGTCACAAATACTTGTTTAGTAGGCAACAAACCTGGGCGATTGTAGGTCAGCGAGCGGAGCTCACGAATATCTTGGTGTAGATTGCCGCCGCGCACGACATTGATCAACTGAGCACCGCGGCAAATACCGAGCAAGGGGACCTGTTCTTTTAAGGAGTGGCGGATCCAACGCATTTCCAGTTCATCACGGTCGGGATCATGTTTCACCGGTGCCGTGATCTCACCACCATAATGCTCTGGAGAAATATCACTGCCACCGCTAATCACCATGGCTGCAAATGCAATCGATGCAGGGGGTTGGTGTCGTACGCTAATTCGCACGGGACGTCCGCCAACTAACCAAATGGCAAGCCGCAAACACCACCAACTTGGCGACCAGCGTTTGCCGGCCCCAGTTACGCCTATAAACGGTCGTGCCATGCCTGAATTACCTTCACCCAATCCGTTCGATTCACACCCAATAGTGGACGATGGGCATCGAGAAATTGCTCTGCTAGTTCATCAAGACTCTCTGCATCGTTCGCCAAGCGTTCCACCACACACCAGAGATTCCACTCTTTGGCCAACGACCAATCGGAGGTCGCGATGCGGCAATCAGGTAAGCGATAATGAAAAGTTGGGCGAGCATTAACCTTGTCATCATCAATAGCAGCGCGGACGCGCTGTTCATCCAAATGCATAAAGGCAGGAAGCATATCCAGCGCTCGATTCCGAGTTGGATTCGCACTGAGGTAGTCGTCGATGACTTGAGTCAGTTCAGGCTCACTCTGTTTAATAATACGGCGGACATAGTCTTCCGGATATAGATCAATATAAGGGCTGAGCTTGCGCGTATTGTTGACGTGGTGTGCTTCCACCAACCACCACTGCAACAAGCCAAAAGCTTGTAAGTAGGCATGGATTGCGTCGGTCGACGGATATTCAACATTAATGTGCGTGCCGTAGGCAGCCAACATTGACTCGCGTGTGCCTTTGGCTCCTGCTTTGCGGAGTGCATTCACCAATTTATCTAATTGCTCGAGTGCATCGATAGCAATCGGTGGGCAAACAATTTCGATGGGAACCACGGTTGTTGCCGCATCACTGATGGAGCTCCATAGCGACTCCAAGTCAGTGTCTTTGGCGTCTGCGGCATGGCGTTGCAAATAGCCCCAGTCAATTTCTACGCGAAAATCACCAAGCTCGGCATGATGCAGTTCAGCCATGGCTGCGTGTGATGCTTGCTCGTCGACGTTGAAGGTCTGCTTTAATACTGCAACGGTCTGGTTTAAATCTAACCCAGCAAATTCAAGTTCAAAACCGACTTGGCGAGTTCTTCCTTGCGCGTTCTTCAACTGTTGCGGCTTTTGGTACGACATGGACAGACTCCGTTTGAGGGATGACTAAAGCTTAACAGATTATGAGCTGAAATATTTTCACGTTGCTGGCTATTATTTAGCCGGATTCGAATTATACTTCAGTTACCTATCTGCTACGTGAAGGCCTCACGTTGCCTATGTTGAAATCGATTGAATCTATGCGTATCAGTTTGCCGCGGTTGCTCATTGTTGCCGTGGTGTTTCTGTTGGTTGTAGAAATTTGGATTCAATACACCTATGGCCTAAAAAAGAATGATGAGGCGTTGCAGTCTTATTCAGCAACACTCACTGATTTACAGTCTCTGCAAGTATCTGATCGAATCGCTGACCTCACCGCAACCTATGAAAGTATGTTAGCGCTCACTCTTCTTGAACTAGATGGAATACCGAGAGATGCCGACTGGAAAAGCCGCTATGCAGCATATTTCTTTGATGTGATTCGTTCGAATCCACGGCTCAATGGTATTTTTTTGGGCTCTGAAGATAACGCCTTACTTGGATATGTCAGGCTCGATGACGAGCGCTTCGATTTGATGGAAGTGCGCAGTGATGACCCCACTCAAACCATCAATTTTTGGGAAATAGATAGCGATGGACAGCCCGTCCGCGTGCGCACTAGTCGTGAGGGGTTTTTAGTCGCGCAACGTCCTTGGTTTGAGCAAACTCAAGAACCACTCCGCCTGTATTGGAACGATCCATTCCCCTATTATGCCTATAATGTTATTGCGCTGCCGCTAAACGTCCGCTTGCCTGATCAATGGTTTAATCAAAAGGTAGTCATCTCCTTAAACCTCTACAATACGCAACTGCAACAGGAGCTCGCGAGGTTAGTCGCGGCTTTTCCGGGAGAGGGCATACTACTTGATCAAAACCGGCAGTTAGTCACGGCATCGAATGCCGATCTCACCACCTTTTGCCAGCAGGCCGAGCAGCCATGCTTGACCACAAACAGTGACGGCCAAGCCGACATCCAAATTGCCGAGAAACACTATCAAATGACGGTAACGCCGATCGCGCTTGATGCGAGCACCAATTGGTATTTTGTGGCACTCATTGATACATCGCAAACGCTTGAACCCATGCGTCAAGCATTACGAACCAATGCAATGCTGAGTGCATTGATTGCTGCGTTTGGTGTTTTAGCTTTTTACCTGATTGCTCGCTCCGCAGTGCGTCCATTGTCGACTATGGCAGAAGAAATGGATGCGGCAAGTCGTCAAGCCGAGCTTAGACATATTCACATTCAAGCCGTCCCACACGGACGTCTGGTGCCATCAGAAGTCACCACTTTAGAAACTGCTTTTAAACGCTTTGTTGGCGCTATTAACACAGCATTTGACGAACAACAGGCAATGAATGCGGAATTGCAGATTTGGAAAGAAATCTTCGATAAGGCGAAAATTGGCATCGCCTTATCAGGGCAGACTGACCCGACCATTATGCGTTCCAATCCTTACTTTGCGAATTTGCTGGGTCGCACCCAAAAAGAGTTAATTGGCACTAAGGTCAGGGATTATCTCGATCCACCTACGCAAATGAAACTGGCAGATGTTGTTGCGCGTGTTAGCAAAGGTGAAACGGTCAACTATTCCGGCAATATGCTCCACAGTGCCGGTCATGATGTTCCTGTTATCGTGACGGTCAGTGCAGTGCTTAATGATGAGGGAGATATTGCTTATCGCATTGCCATGATTCTTGATAGAACCGAGATAGAAGATCTGTATCGTCAACTCCAGCAAACCCAACGACTCCGCTCATTGGGTATTCTCACTAGCGGAGTTGTACATGACTTCAATAATTTACTCAGTGGTATCATCTTGAATGCCGAGTTGCTTGAGACTCGAGTGAAACGTATTGACGATATTCATCAGCGCCAACAATTAACCGTTACATTGCAACAGATTGAAGAGGCCGCCACCCACGCTGGGCAGTTGGTGAAGCAAATCTTATTGTTCTCTCGTGAGGAAAATGATGAGGCGGTGCCAGTCGATATAGCGCGCGTGATACAAGATTCCATGGTTCTCGTTTCTGTGGGGCAAGCACCGAATTCAGTGCGACTGCTTCGAGCTGACCCCGAAGTATGGGTCCTCGGGAACCGCTCTCAGTTACAACAGTTGATAATGAATTTGCTGAGCAACGCACTGAAGGCAAACCAGAGGACTCAAAGTAATAAGCCGGTCGAAGTGAGTATTGAACAGGGATATTTTAAACGTGAGCCTGATCAGTCGTGTGCGGTGATTCGAGTGCGTGACCATGGCGATGGCATTGCTGCTGCTTTGCGCGGCAAAGTGTTTGAACCTTTTGTCGCGAAAGATACCCGTGGTATTGGTTTAGGCTTAGCTATAGTGAAACGCATTGTGGAACTGCATGAGGGCGAAATTGATTTTGATTCTGCGCCAACGCCTGCTGCCAATATATCGGGGACCGAGTTCATTGTTCGGCTCCCTCTAGCGAGCCCCCGCAATTATGAACCCAGTGCGAGTGTGGCTATCGACACATCAGCCGCTCGCGGTGATATCGTGGTTGTTGATGATGACCCAACCTTAATGCGAGCGTTGACCCAGTTGCTCAACTCGCGCGGCTGGTCTGCAACAGCGTTCAGCTCAGCAGATAGTGCTTATTCATTTCTTGAGCAAAACGCAGAACGTGTGCATTATTTAATCACTGACTTAGTCATGAAAGGTCAATCAGGCCATGATTTAACGCTCTCTGCGAAGCGATTAAATCGCAATCTCAAAGTCATTTTAATGACGGGTTATTTGGAAGAACACGAACGGACTCAATTACTTGCCGATGGTGTCGATCACATCGTCTTAAAACCGGTTCAATTGCAGAGCATTCTTGATGCCCTTGCAGCTGTTGCGCAACCGCAGTTAGAGAGAGATGACGAATGATCACAAGAATACTGGTAGTCGATGACGACAAAGCGATCAGTGAAAGTTTACGTAGCCTGTTGGAATCGCACGATTATCAAGTGATGACATTAGCGTCGACCGTTGATTTCGATGACGCATTAGAGAGCTTTCAGCCTGACTTGCTGGTCCTCGATTTGATCTTACCCGGTGCAGATGGTGTGACTGTACTCGCTCAACTTCATGAGCAGGCACCTCACTGTCGACTGATTATGGTCAGTGGCGCGAATGATCGCGTGCTAGCGGCAGCGGCAACTGCTGCCCAAGAACGTGGAATTCAGGTACTGGGCACATTGACAAAGCCCTTCCGCATGGCGCAGTTGCTCGAATTAATTCATGCTGATCCGCTCCGAAATCGTATTGAGACACCCGCCATAGACAGTTCCATGCGACTTCCCGAGAGCGCTGAGCTGTTGCGCGCCATGCAAGAACATGAACTTACTTTTGCTCTGCAGCCGCGTGTGCATGCGTCCAGTAAGGTGATTACGGGATTCGAAGTATTGGCTCGTTGGGAGCATCCAGTACTAGGGAAAATATCCCCTGATTACTTTATCCAGCTCGCAGAAGAACATGGCTATATTGGCCAACTAACACAGTATATTTTTGAGGAAGCTCTGGCTTGGTTTGTCGACTTCCGCAAGGAGTCTACCCAACTCATCCCTGGATTAGTCGATTTGAGTGATTTACAGCTGTCGATGAATCTGTCTGCGTTGCTCCTCGATGACGCTGAGTTTCCCGAATATATGCAAAACCTATGTGAACGTTTTGCAGTCAAACCAACGTCAATTATTCTTGAAATTACCGAGACATCGGCAATGACTGAGCGCAGTGTTGGGTTAGAAGTGATTACTCGCTTGCGGCTATATGGCTTTCACTTATCAATCGACGACTTCGGTACCGGCTACTCGTCGATGTTGCAACTGGTTCGCTTGCCGTTTACTGAAATTAAGATCGATAAGTCGTTTGTCATGTCTGTCGGCGATATGTCTGAGTCGCGTGAAGTCATCCGATCAATTATCGACTTGGCTCACAGTCTAGAGATGGTGACGGTTGCAGAGGGCGTTGAGGATGAAACGGCGATTGAGTTTTTGAGCCGTTATCATTGTGATGAGTATCAAGGCTATCATTTCAGTCGCCCAATGCCGCCTGCGGAAGCCTTGCCGTGGTTGCGTGACTACTATCAAAAATATGAGTCTGAGCGGCTCGAGCTCGTGAGCCAATCGAGTGCCTACAGCAGCGCACCCGAGCGTCGATTTGATCAAATTGTGCAGTTAGCCGCACGGCTGTTTGGTATGCCAATCGCAGTATTCTCAATGATTGATAATGACACCCAGCATTTTAAAGCCAAGGTCGGTTTGCAAACCAAACGAGTGGAGCGATCGATGTCCTTTTGCGCGCATGTTATGGCTGCTACCACTCGGCTCGTAGTTGAGGATGCTCGCCTGGATGAGCGCTTTAGTGACAATCCACTCGTAACCGGCGAGCCCTTTTTAAGGTTTTACGCAGGACAGGTGGTTCATGGACCAAGCGGTCATCGATTTGGTGCATTTTGCGTCTTTGATCGCAAGCCCAGACCAGCAAATTCAGTCAATGAACGCTTGCATGATGGGGTCGTCAAATTATTGGAAGCGGAATTGCGAGTCGATCATGAAACCATGATCGGCAAGCAACAGGATATCTTCACTGCTCGTGGGTTTGAGGAGCGCATTCAACGTCATCTTGATTACTTCCATCCATTTGGCATTCAGAGCTGCTTTATCCTCATAAAGATTTCGAACTACGATGAATTGACGCGGGATTCTTCAATAACTGAACGTATGGATCTAGTCGGCCGAATTGGCCACAAGTTATCGCAGACATTGCGCAAGAGCGACATGATCGGCTATTTGGGACTGGACGAAATGGGCGTATTTATTATGAGTCCGGAGGAAAACTGTGAGTTGGTTGAACACCGCTTACAAACTGAGGTAAATAAGTTAATGGTACCAACCGCAGACGGCGACCAGCGTTGTCGCATTTCTTGTGGCGCAAGCTGTACCAAAAGCGTCGGCAGCAGCTACAAAGACATGCTTATTGCCAGTGAGCGCAAACTCTCCCGCCGTACCCGCAACTGATTTTTATCAGTATGGAAACTCTTTTTTCTGATGAAGAACTCTGAGCATGTGAACGGTTTGACGGTCTTGAAGGGCATCCTGTTCCCACACAATCATGATCTATCCTTGATTTTCTAGCTTTCTTTTAAAAGCACTCATTTGGGTATGAGCGGATTCGTGATCGATAAATGAGCTCTGTCCACTCTCGAGCTTCGCGAATGCGGCCTTGGTGTTCTGCCCGAAGTTGAGCGAGGCGAGGCAAGATAGTATTGCCCATGATGTTCGAGGGAACTTTTAAGGGCGTAAGTCACCGTGCAAGAATTTCACTACAAAGACGACTTTGCCGTAGCGCTCAAACGACCATTTGATACAGTCATTCAGGGCTTTCATTACAGCATCGTAGTCACCAAACACTTGAGTACTCAGGGTATTGGTGATGACTTTTACATCCTTGTGTGCGCTCAGGTGCTCGTTCAGTTTTTCGATAAAACCTTTAATCGGTTCAATATAGTCGTCGGCGAGCGGGTACTTACTGATATCTATAGTTAATTTCATTATTTCGGCTCTTCCGTAGTTACATCTAAATTGGTGTCGCGGAACAACCGTAGCATGGCCTGACGATAGGTTTCGCCAATGGTCGCCGCATGAGTTCCATTGTCCATTTGCATGTGGTGAACCTGCCACGGAGTATTTTGCTGAGTAGACCAATATTGTGACCATTCTCGGGCAAAAGCTTGCCGTGCTTCGGTATCGCGAGTGCCGCTGGCGACTAAAACTTTTGACTGCTTACTCGCCGCCTGTTGAGGTTTCTCAAATAAGCGCTCTTTGCTTGGATAGCTGACCGGGTTACTAGCGATACGCCCCCAAAATAAGTCAGGCTCTTGAAGCGCCGAATATAAAACAAAATGGCCGCCGCGTGATTGGCCTACTAATACCCTCCGCTCCGAGTCAGCGCGATAAGTACTTTCAATTTTTGGCAGAAGTTCTGACCTGAGAAACTGAAGAAACTGAGGGGCTCGAGATTGTTCCGCTGGCAGGTCGGGAGTCGGTGCCGAAAAATCGAGACTTCGTTCATTCACTGCACCAAAACCACCATAGGCAATGCCAACCAAAATGGCTTCTGGCAACCCTTCATCATAGGTTAAGAACAGATGCGTAGGCGCTAGCATTGGAAATAAGC
>DASSWH010000030.1:0-2028 GCA_035705175.1 Pseudidiomarina sp. | reverse complement strand
AGGATTGATTTCGAAAATATACTTGGTTTCTGGCACTTTCTGGCCTGCGGCTTCCATGAGCTTCGCCATTTGCGTGCTCATATCGTTGCTATCGGTCACAATGCAGGCAGGTGATGCAGTGAGACGATTGGTCACACGCACACTTTTGACTTTGTCGCCAAGCGCTTTAGCAAAGCGCTCTGTATGCTCAGCAAAAGCTTTTTCCGCCGCTTCTTGCTGCTCTTTATCTGCGCTATCTTCGAGCTCACCTAAATCTAAATCACCACGCGTCACCGCTTGGAATGATTTTTCTTTGTACTCACTGAGATGGCTCATGAGCCATTCATCAATGCGCTCTGATAGTAACAGCACTTCGATGTTTTTCTTGCGGAAGATCTCTAATGCAGGGTTATCACGCGCAGCTTCATAGCTATCCGCCACAATGTAGTAAATCTTCTCCTGCTTTTCGGACATCCGCGCCAAATAATCATCTAGGCTGACCGTCGCTTCGCTTGAGTCTTGGTGCGTCGATGCAAACCGCAGTAAGCCGGCAATTTTCTCTTGGTTGCCTTGGTCTTCAGCGGGTCCCTCTTTCAAGACAGTACCAAAAGTGTTCCAGAAGCTCTGGTAAGTTTCCGGCTCGTCCTTCGCGAGCTTACTCAGCATACTTAAAACTTTCTTGGTGCTACCGTTGCGCATGGAACGGGTAATTTTGTTGTCTTGCAAGATTTCGCGAGACACGTTCAGTGGTAAATCACTAGAATCCATCAAACCGCGCACAAAGCGCAAATAACTCGGCATCAATTGGGTCGCGTCGTCCATAATGAACACACGCTTCACGTACAGTTTAATGCCATGCTGTTGTTCGCGATTCCACAAATCCCAAGGCGCTCGTTTAGGAATGTACAGCAAACTCGTGTATTCCGACGTGCCCTCTACTTTGTTGTGACTCCACAACAATGGATCTTCGAAATCATGGGCAACGGTTTTGTAAAACTCTTTGTACTCGTCGTCACTGATATCGGCTTTTTCTCGCGTCCATAGTGCTTGTCCAGAGTTAACCGATTCCCACTCTTGCTTCGCATCTGCCGCCTTTTCGTCCTCGTCGTCAACCTTTGGCATCTGGACGGGAATGCTCAGATGGTCAGAGTATTTAGTGATGATACTTTTCAAGCGCCATTCATCGAGATACTCCGCGGCATCATCACGAACGTGCAAAATAATATCGGTACCACGTTTGGCTTTTTCGATGGTTTTTAAATCAAACTCGCCTTCACCACGCGAATACCACTCAATCGCTTCATTCGCGGCAGCCCCTGCTGCACGAGTGCGCACGGTAACGGCCTCAGCCACAATAAACGCGGAATAAAAGCCAACGCCAAACTGACCGATCAAACGGCTATCTTTGGCCTGATCGCCAGACAGTTGGCTAAAGAATTCAGCAGTACCTGATTTAGCAATGGTACCTAAGTTGCTCATGACTTCATCTCGAGTCATGCCAATACCATTGTCGCTAATGGTGATGGTTTTACTGTTTTTATCCGCACTGACACGGACATAAAGTTCTGCATCGTCGCTCAACAATGAGCTGTCACTCAGCGCCTTGAAGCGTAATTTGTCGGCCGCATCCGATGCGTTAGAAACCAACTCCCGAAGAAATATTTCTTTATTGGAATAAAGCGAATGAATCATCAAGTGCAGCAATTGCTTCACTTCGGTTTGAAAACCGTGGGTTTCAGTTTGACGGGTCTCCGCCATAGTGTTTTCTCCTACACATGTGGACTAACGAATGCTGGAGTAGAGATGGGGATCATCAACGCGATTTCAAGCGCAATTTTCTAATTATTATCGAGCCATTTACGACCACTAAAGGCATGCCCAAGGGTCGCTTGGTCAACATATTCCAATTCACCACCCACCGGTACACCATGGGCAATACGGGATGTCCGAATCTTCTGGCGACGAGCCAGATCGGCAATGAAGTGCGCGGTCGCTTCACCCTCTACTGTCGGGTTGGTCGCAAGAATAATTTCTTCGATGGCTTCTGCT
>DASSWH010000029.1:0-6174 GCA_035705175.1 Pseudidiomarina sp. | reverse complement strand
GCCAAAGACAACTTTTGGGCAATGGGTGATACGGGCCCGTGCGGTCCTTGCTCTGAAATTTTTTATGACCATGGTGAATCGGTCTGGGGTGGTCCTCCAGGAACACCTGAGGAAGATGGCGACCGTTATATCGAGATTTGGAACCTCGTCTTCATGCAATACAACCGTCAGGCCGATGGCACGCTATTACCATTGCCAAAGCCGTCTGTTGACACCGGCATGGGACTCGAGCGTATTTCCGCAGTGCTGCAGCACGTGCACAGTAATTATGAAATCGACTTGTTCGAAGCCTTGATCAAAGCCGCCGCGAGAATAATTGGAACCAGTGATCTAAGCAACAAGTCACTCCGCGTAATTGCCGATCACATCCGTTCGTGCAGCTTTTTGATTGCCGATGGTGTGCAACCATCGAATGAAGGCCGTGGTTATGTACTACGTCGTATTATTCGACGCGCAGTTCGGCATGGCAACATGCTCGGCGCACCTGCTGGGTTCTTTAGCCAATTGGTACAAGAGCTTTGCACACAGATGGGTTCAGCCTATCCTGAGTTGGTCGAGAAGCAAAAGGTTATTCGCGACGCGCTAGCGCGCGAAGAAGAACAGTTCGGTAAAACTCTCGAGCGTGGTTTGACGATTCTCAATGACGCCTTAGAAACGCTTGACGGACAAGTGATTCCGGGGGATGTCGTATTCAAGCTGTACGACACATTCGGCTTCCCTGTCGATCTGACCGCAGATATCGCGCGTGAAAAAGAGCTCACTATTGATGAAGCAGGTTTTCAAGCAGCGATGGAGCAACAGCGACAGCGTGCTCAGCAATCTTCGCAATTTGGCGTCGATTACAACGAACGCCTGAAAAGCTCTGTGCGTACTCAGTTTACTGGTTATGAGCAGACGGATGATGAAAGTGAAGTGGTCGAGCTGTTTGCCGACGGACACCCCGTGGCGGAACTCGCTATGGGGCAGCAAGGTGTGGTCGTCTTAGCGCAAACGCCATTCTACGCGGAAAGTGGTGGTCAAATTGGTGACCGCGGTCGCTTAGTGGCCAATGGTGGCGAGTTTATTGTCGAAGATACTCAGTATATTGGTAAAGCGATAGCGCATCATGGCAAAGCGGCGAGTGCTTTAAAAGTGGGTGACCGCGTGCGCGCTGAAATCGATGCTGAACGCCGTGCTGCCGTCAAGAAAAACCACTCTGCCACGCATCTATTACATGCTGCATTGCGTAATTTACTGGGTGAGCATGTGACGCAGAAAGGCTCGCTAGTGACGGCTGATCGTCTGCGTTTCGATTTCTCTCACTTTGAAGCGGTCACAGCAGAACAATTGGACGCGATAGAGCGTCAAGTGAATGAAGAAATCTACAAAAATCATGCTTTGCAAACAGCGCATATGCCGATCGAAGAGGCGAAGAAGGCCGGTGCAATGGCGTTGTTCGGTGAAAAGTACGATGACGATGTTCGTGTCGTAACCATGGGCGATTTTTCGATGGAGCTATGCGGTGGAACTCATGTAAGCCGTACTGGCGATATCGGCGCATTTCGCATTGTCAGTGAGGCGGGGATTGCCTCCGGTGTGCGTCGTATTGAGGCCGTAACGGGTGCTGGCGCTGTGCGCTTTACTCTGCAACAGCAACAACAGTTACGTAGCATTGCGAGTCTGTTAAAGGCTGATATGAGTCATGTAGCAGAGCGTGTCCAGCAGCAACTGGAACGCAGCAAGGCTCTGGAAAAGTCTGTCGACGAGCTAAAAGGACGGCTGGCAAGCCAGGCTGGGAATGATCTGGTCGGGTCAGCTACAGAAATTAATGGTACTAAAGTGATCATCGCGCAGCTTGATAACGTAGAAAGTAAAGCATTGCGTGGACTTGTCGATGATTTAAAAAATCAGATAGGTTCGGGAATTGTCGTTCTTGCAGTGGTTACTGAGGGCAAAGTAAGTCTTATTGTCGGTGTTACCAGAGACTTAACAGCCACAGTTCAGGCTGGTTCGGTGGTGAATATCGCGGCTCAATGTGTCGGTGGTAAAGGCGGTGGGCGACCAGATTTGGCGCAGGCTGGCGGCTCGGATGCTAGTCAAGTTCAGGCCGCTCTTGATGCAGCGAAGAAGTATCTAGAGTCGGTATTGTAAAGACCAGTGATTCGAAACAATTAGGCTTGTACACAAGAGGCATAGCGATTAGGATATAACAATCGCTATAACTAGTATAATGACGAAAGCGTGTAGTGCGATCGACAAATATGGTCTACGCTTTCATCGTACAGGAACCGAAGTAGGGAAGGAGCAGGCAAATGTTGATCTTAACCCGTAGAGTGGGTGAAACCTTGATGATAGGCGACGAGGTTACAGTCACCGTATTGGGTGTAAAAGGCAACCAAGTGCGCATTGGTGTCAATGCGCCGAAAGATGTCTCAGTACACCGCGAAGAAATTTATATGCGAATACAAGCGGAGCATGCTGACAACAACTCCGAAAGTAAGTAATTCCCTACATCAAAAAGCTGACACTGATTGTCAGCTTTTTTGATCGTATTCTTAGCTAAACAAGCCTTTGTGCCCGATAATCCAGCGAAGTGTTTAAAAATCCCACAAACAGTACCCGGTTCGGAAAAAATCGTTTGACATTATTGTCGTTGCCGCTATCATTCATCGCCACAAGTAAGTGGTGAGGTGGCCGAGTGGCTGAAGGCGCTCCCCTGCTAAGGGAGTATAGGGTTTGTAGCTCTATCGAGGGTTCGAATCCCTCCCTCACCGCCAGCTTTTAACGACAGACAACGCACTCGTAGCTCAATTGGATAGAGTACTCGGCTACGAACCGAGCGGTTGGAGGTTCAAGTCCTCCCGAGTGCGCCAGTCGTTGACTACAATGTTTAGATACGCACTCGTAGCTCAATTGGATAGAGTACTCGGCTACGAACCGAGCGGTTGGAGGTTCAAGTCCTCCCGAGTGCGCCATCTACTCCTTCTGTAATTCTCGATTCATATCGTTTTCACGCTTCCCATAGTTTCAATCTATAGTTGCTATAGCCCGTTCAAACTTTTTCATTTGCTCAGTTGTGCTATTCTGGTAGCAGTTTTTCAAATTTTTGTTTGCTAATAAGTACTTGCTAAGGAAGTGTCGCTGCATGAATGAGCAATTAACCGAAGCGCTATCGATCCTCTTTACCGGCATGGTGACAGTATTTATGTTCCTGTCATTACTCATTTACGCCATGTTGTTGTTACGCCGATTTATCGTTGAAGTCGATGTACAACCGTCTGTGAGTCGAAAAAAATCGAAAGCAGGGACACAACCAACGCCTCAACAACTTGCAGCTATTACTGCTGCAATCCATCGTCATCGCGGGACGGATTCGTGAGTTGGGACCTATTAGCCGTCAAACAGCCGTTTAGGGAGATTTCTTCATGAGTAAGCCATTATTGCTAACCGAGCTCGTACTGCGTGATGCGCATCAATCGCTGTTAGCCACCAGAATGCGACTCGACGATATGTTACCCATCGCTGAAAAGTTAGACGACGCCGGCTACTGGTCGATGGAATCTTGGGGTGGTGCAACCTTTGATGCTTGTATTCGCTATTTGGGCGAAGATCCTTGGGAACGTATTCGTGAACTGAAAAAGGTGATGCCGAAAACGCCGCAGCAAATGTTGCTGCGTGGTCAAAATTTGCTCGGTTATAGGCATTATGCTGATGATGTCGTTAAGCGGTTCGTTGAACGTGCTCGCGAAAATGGTGTGGATGTTTTCCGAATCTTTGATGCAATGAACGATGTTCGTAATCTAGAAACCGCGATCAAAGCAGCGAAAGCAGTTGATGGCCATGCCCAAGGCACAATGTCATATACGGTCAGTCCAGTACATACTTTGGACAAATGGTTAGAGATGGCACAGCAACTTGAGGATTTGGGTTGTGACTCTTTGTGTATCAAAGACATGGCAGGTCTGTTGCGTCCACAAGCTGCGCACGAACTCATCTCGGCGCTGAAGAAAAACCTCAGTATTCCAATTGCGATGCAATGTCATGCAACAACGGGCTTGAGCACTGCAACGTACCAAAAAGCAATCGATGCTGGCATCGATATGCTGGATACGGCTATTTCATCGATGAGTATGACCTACGGCCACTCAGCGACAGAAACGATTGTGGCGATGACCGAAGGCACGGATAGGGACACGGGTCTCGATTTAGAGCATTTGGAGGACATTGCAGGCTATTTCCGTGAAGTGCGGAAGAAGTATGCTCAGTTCGAAGGTTCGCTGAAAGGCATTGATGCGCGAATCTTACTCGCACAAGTTCCGGGCGGTATGCTAACCAATATGGAGAACCAGCTCCGCGAGCAGGGCGCAGCGGATAAATTTGATGAAGTACTCGCTGAAATTCCGAAAGTTCGTGAAGATTTAGGGTTCATTCCATTGGTAACTCCGACATCGCAGATTGTTGGTACACAAGCGGTACTCAATGTGCTGAGTCAAGAACGGTATAAGTCCATCTCAAAAGAAACAAAGGGTGTGTTACGCGGTGAATATGGAGCGACTGCTGCGCCAGTAAATAAAGAGTTGCAGCAACGAGTATTAGAGGGCGCTGAGCCGATTACCGTGCGGCCTGCGGATCTGATTGATGACGAGATGGAGCAACTGACTGCAGAACTTCGTAACAAGGCTAAAGAGGAAAATATACGCTTGGCTGACAACGAAGTTGATGATGTTCTTACCTATGCATTGTTCCCACAGATTGGTTTGAAATTCTTACAAAACCGCGATAATCCGGATGCGTTTGAACCAGTGCCGACAGGCGCTGAAGCGAGTCCGTCGAAAGCGCAGAGTACGACGCCGAAAACAGCATCGAGAGGCGGTATTGAGCAGTACTCCGTAAGAGTAGACGGTCACGTATTTGAGGTCGAGGTTGGCCCCAGTGGTGCTGTGTCTGCAAAGGCCGGGGGAAAGAGTCAGAGCGGATCGAGCAAACCTTCACCATCGAGCGATGTGAAGCCGATAAGTGCGCCACTATCAGGGAATGTCTTCAAGATCTTGGTGAAGCCAGGCGTTGAGGTTGAAGCGGGAGAAGTAGTCATCATACTCGAAGCGATGAAAATGGAGACTGACATTAAAGCAGAGCACGCTGGAGTCATCGTCGATATCGATGTGAAAGAAGGCGATAGCGTGAATGTCGGCGATATTTTAATTACTTTGGAGTAAACCATGGGGCGCTGGGAATTATTGTGGGAAAGTACCGCCATCGCTGCGTTTACGTGGGGGCAGGCGGTGATGATGATCGTCGGTCTATTGCTGTTGTATCTGGCGATTAGTAAAAAGTTCGAACCGTTATTGTTACTGCCCATTGGTTTTGGTGCGATATTGGCGAATATTCCGCTGGCGGGATTCAATGATCCGGGTGGATTATTGTATTACATTTATTTCGTCGGTATCGAAACCGGTGTGTTTCCACTCCTCATTTTTATGGGAGTAGGAGCCATGACCGATTTTGGACCGCTACTGGCGAATCCGCGCACGTTACTACTCGGAGCCGCAGCGCAATTCGGTATTTTCGCGACTTTATTTGGTGCCATCGCGTTGAATGCAATTCCTGGCTTTGAGTTTACCCTGAAAGATGCCAGTGCTATTGCGATTATTGGTGGTGCCGATGGTCCGACCGCGATATTTTTAGCCTCGCGCTTAGCACCTGATCTACTCGGTGCGATTGCGGTAGCTGCTTATTCGTATATGGCTTTAGTGCCCATTATACAGCCCCCTATTATGAAATTGTTTACCAGTAAACAGGAACGGGCTATACAGATGGAGCAACTGCGCCCAGTTGGTCGGCGTGAAAAAATTATTTTCCCGTTGGCGGTGCTATTTCTCACGCTATTGTTTTTACCAACAGCAACGCCATTAGTCGGGATGTTTTGTCTGGGAAATCTGATGCGTGAAGCAGGCGTCGTCGATCGTCTCAGTAAAACCGCGCAAAATGAACTGATTAATATTGTGACTATATTTCTGGGGCTGGCCGTGGGATCTAAACTATCAGCAGATCAATTTCTCTCCTTACAGACTCTCGGTATATTGCTGTTGGGAGCGTTTGCATTTGCGATTGGCACAGCGTCGGGTGTATTGATGGCTAAAGTATTGGCCAAGTTCAGCAAAACGCCTATCAATCCACTGATTGGTGCGGCTGGGG
>DASSWH010000028.1:0-7060 GCA_035705175.1 Pseudidiomarina sp. | reverse complement strand
TCCACAAACTTCTCGTCAGTTGCAGCGGCACCCGTGATGGCAATATCGATGGTCTCAATGACAACCGGTTGCCCTGGATTGACATTGAATTGAATCGTCCAGGTGCTTGGGGTCTCTTCAATACTGCTCTCGATAGTCGGTTGATAGAATCCGAAGGGCATCAGTGCTTCACGGATTTCATTTTCTGCGCGGCGTTGTAAAAAACGAAGGCGAAATGAAGCTGGAGCAGGTTCGCCATCGAGACTAAAGATCGTAGTCCGTGTTCTTACATTGCGCTCAAGTTCATCATTCAGTCCCGATAATTGAACGCGAACAACTCGAGACTCCTCGTTCTCGGGTACCGCCGACTCAGCAGATTGAGCATGGCTCACGGAACTCGCAAACGTAATCAACAAGAGTAGAGTGAAACTGTAGAATGTACCGAGTAAACGTGACAACGATCGCTTCCTTTCTGAGAACAACCTATTTCTCAACTGAGTATAGAGTTGGAGTATAACATTGACCGGAAGGTTCAATGGTGAAAAAAGGAGCAACTGGATGCCTAAGACGTATAAATTGCTTGCTACACATAAGCGACTCAGTATAATTCCGGTCTCGTCTGCAGGGGTGTAGTTCCAATTGGTAGAACAGCGGTCTCCAAAACCGACGGTTGGGGGTTCGAATCCCTCCACCCCTGCCACGACTTTTCTGAAATACTTCTCTGTTCGAGATGATTCAAGTAAGCTTGTCCCTATGAACTCGAAACCATCCATTCAATTGTCTCCGTCGCAACGTCAGCTATTGGCTACTAGCGGTATTCCGTTATGGCAGAAGCGAACAGACAGCGCTTCGAAAGAGCAGAATCTCAAGTATTACCGGATTGGTCAGTGGTTATTCGTTGCACCAGAACTTCCGATCCCAAGTCCGGCTTGGTTCGTTGATTTGTGTCATTCGTTGGTACAACTTCAATCAGGCGATGTGAGTGCAGTGCCTGTTGAAGTCAGTGCTTCGATCGCAAGCACATGGAGAGGCGACTTCATCCTTCAGGTTAACCAGTCATTGTCAGCTGTACCGACACACGAAACGAAGCGTGTTTGGTGGAAGCATTTGTGTCAATCTCAGTCATTAAACGCCTAAACTGGTTGCCAGAGCTTTATGACATAGAGCGGCGTAGTCAGGATTATCCATGGACCGAATCGGTGCTACGTAGCTGCTTTGAAGATAGTCATTATGAAAGTTGGGGAGTATTTTGTCCGAACGTGTGCGGCTTCGTGATTACCCATAGTGTTCTTGACGAGCGCACTATCATGAATCTTGTTGTCGACCCAGCTTGCAGAGGGAAGGGGTATGGTCGCGATTTAGTCCGTCAAGTTCAACTTTCGGCTCAGCAGCACCAACAAAGTGTCTGGCTGGAAGTTCGGGCAAGTAATACGGTGGCACAAGCGCTTTATCGGTCTGTTGGTTTTGAGACGATTGCCGAACGCGCTGATTATTATCGCACTGCAGACGGCTCAGAAGCGGCGGTGGTCATGCGCTGGATTTCCGCCAACTCAGCTCAATAATCTGGACAAAACTTCGCTTTTAACAATTGCATAAATCGCATTGTGTCCGGGTCTTGTATTGAGTAGTAAATGGTTTGCGCTTCTTTACGAAACTTTACTAAGCCTTGTTGACGCAGCACGGACAAGTGCTGAGAAAACGCAGAAGCACTGAGAGGGAAATATTGATTAAGCTCGCCGACACTTTTCTCACCAATAGCCAAGTGGCAAAGAATTTGCAAACGATGTTCGTTAGCCAGCGAACGCAAAAATGTGGCCGCCGCGGCTGCTTCTTCTTGGAGTAATTCCGTAATTTCAGTTGCTTCTGTCATTGCCATAACTCGAATTTACTTTGTAGAGGTTAGTTCACACTCGGTTTTCATTCCCAGCACTCGCTTCATGAACAGGGTTGCCGGACAAAAACCAGTAAAAGATTGTTGGAATAGATTAGCGCCAACAAACACGGTTAGCCAAATGAAATTTGGATGAACCCAATAGGTCAAGGCGACTGATAATAACACCATAAATCCTGCAACGGCAGTCAAAGCTCGTTCAACACTCATGATGCTATACTTCATTAGCATCTAATTTAGATATAAACGAAATATAGATGATTTGACCTCACCTCACCATGTTTATTTCGTAAAAACACGAAATAGAGTTGAGCTTGGCATTTAATCTGAAAAAGCGCTAAGCTGTTCGCCCATAAATCAGGCAGAATACAACTATGAGTAAGCAGTCCTCCGCGGTTTCTCGAACCGCATTAGAGCAGGCACAGAGCCAAGCTAAACAAGCTGCGGAGCGTGCACATGCTCCTTACAGTAAATTTCCAGTCGGTGCAGTTTTACAATTCTCAACCGGTGACTTAGTGCTTGGTTGCAACGTTGAGAATGCATCTTATGGGCTAACCAATTGCGCCGAGAGAACAGCGGTATATAGTGCCTTGGCTCAAGGAAAAGAGTTAACCGACGTAGAGCGTATCGTTATCTATACGCCGGGTAATACCGTCTACTCACCCTGCGGAGCATGCCGACAAGTCCTCGCTGAGTTTTTGGGTCTTGATACACCGTTTATTTCAACCTGTGATTCTGGTGAGAAGCAATGGACCTTGGGTGAACTGCTCCCTTCGGCATTCTCAACCTTTGAGGCTACAGCCGATAAGATTGGCAGTTAGTACCTATGAACAGCTCTGCATTATTGGCCTTGCAATGTATGGATCTCACTTCGTTACAGACGAGCGATACTCCAACAGATATTGCTCGACTGTGTGAGGGTGCCAACTCTCCATTTGGCAATCCAGCTGCGTTGTGTGTCTATCCAGAACTTGTCGCTACTGCACGTCAACGTCTAGACGAACTTGAACTGCAGCATGTGCATGTGGCGACGGTCATTAATTTTCCGTCAGGAGACGATTCGATTGAGTCCGTCGTTGCAGCCACAGAGCGATCTCTCGCGGTCGGAGCCGCTGAGATTGATCTTGTTATGCCCTACCGACGCTGGCAGTCCGGAGACAACCGTCATTGCGAAGCAATGCTGAGCATGATTCGTTCCGTGACCCTAAACAAAGCGCGACTGAAAGTGATTATTGAGAGCGGTGAATTAGCAGCGTCGAACTTGATTCGTTCAGCGAGTGAATTAGTGATTGAGACGGGTGCCGATTTTATTAAAACATCGACTGGGAAAGTGCCGATTAATGCAACGCTTGAGGCTGCCCACGTTATACTCGATACCATTTCTAAAAGCGGCCGCACTATCGGTTTTAAGGCTGCGGGTGGAATTCGAACTGTCGCTGATGCTGAGGACTATTTCCGATTGGCGGCAACAATTATGGGAGACTCCTGGGTCACTCCCACGCATTTTCGCATTGGTGCGAGTTCTTTATTGCAGGATGTCATCAAGGTTTTGGGTGGCGACACGTGTATGTCTGACAGCCCGGCTGATACAAAAAAAGGATGTTATTAATGTATTTACCGCAAGAAGTGATTCGCGATAAGCGCGATGGCAATGAATTAAGTGCGGAACAGATCCGTTATTTCGTCGATGGTATTAAGAACGATTCGATCTCTGAAAGCCAGATTTCGGCGCTTGCGATGGCGATTTTCTTCCAAGGTATGACAGCCGATGAGCGTGTAGCGCTTACGCTGGCGATGCGAGATTCTGGCACAGTATTGGATTGGTCAACGTGGGGGCTTGACGGACCCGTTGTCGATAAACATTCGACCGGCGGCGTTGGTGACGTCGTGAGTCTGATGTTAGGTCCCATTATTGCGGCATGTGGTGGTTACGTGCCGATGATTTCAGGTCGAGGGCTCGGGCATACTGGCGGTACATTCGATAAGTTTGATGCCATTCCTGGGTATCAAACTACGCCTGACTTAGTGACTTTACAGAAAGTAGTAAAAGAGGTTGGGGTTGCCATTATAGGACAAACAGGTGAACTCGCACCGGCAGATAAGCGCTTCTATGCAACCCGTGATATTACTGCTACGGTTGAATCGATCCCGCTCATCACTGCGTCCATTTTGTCGAAAAAATTGGCAGCGGGTCTTGATGGCTTAGTACTCGATGTCAAAACGGGGAACGGCGCAGTAATGAACCAGCATGAGCGTGCAGTTGAGCTTGCTCAAAGTCTTGTGACGGTTGCTCAAGGCGCCGGTCTCGCGACCAGTGCAATCATTACCGATATGAATCAACCACTAGCACGTTCGGCAGGGAACTCGGTTGAGGTTCATGAAGCTATTCGCTATTTGCGCGGTGATTACCGAGCTCCGCGACTTCATCAAGTGACGATCGAACTTGCTGCTGAAATGTTGCGGATTACTGGACTCGCTAAATCTATCGAGGACGGTCGCGAACAAGCCCAGCGGTCGCTCGATAGTGGTGCTGCCGCAGAGCGTTTTGCGAAGATGGTACGTACACTCAATGGTCCAACAGACATTCTTGAAGACTTCGAGTCGTTGCTTCCGTTAGCGCCGATAGCACGGCCATTATTAGCCGAGCAATCCGGATTTCTTGCTGGATTAGACACGCGGCAAGTAGGTATGGCCGTCGTTGCTCTAGGTGGCGGACGTCAGCATAGTGACGACAAGCTGGACTACGGTGTCGGTCTCGATCAAATAGTGACAGTTGGAACAGCGGTTACACAAGATACGCCCATTACCATGATTTATGCGCGTAATGAGGAGGCTTGGCAAGCTGCGGCAGAACGGTTACGGCGCGCAATCACGATTGCAGATACAGCCAATGGTGAAACGCCGCTCATCTATCAACGCATCGAATAGGTCAGCAAATGGCACGAGCAATTATCTTGGTTCTCGATTCTTTCGGTATCGGCGCAGCCGCTGATGCTGAACGTTTTGGTGACGTCGGCGCGGATACCCTAGGACATATCGCTCAGTGGTGCGCAGAAGGACGCTGCGAGGTTGGTAGAAGCGGTTCCTTGCGCTTACCAAACTTGGCATCACTGGGCTTATATCATGCCGCTCAAGGGGCGACAGGTGCGGTTCCGATGGGTTGTAAATTACCGAATCAAGTGCGTGGATTACACGGCTGGGCCCAAGAGTTGTCCTCTGGAAAAGATACCCCATCTGGGCATTGGGAAATGGCTGGCGTTCCCGTATTGACCGACTGGGGATACTTTTTAGACAAAGAGCAGTCTTTTCCGCAATCACTCCTCGACGAGCTTATCGAGGTCGGCAATTTGCCCGGCATTCTGGGTAATTGTCATGCCTCTGGAACCACGATCATCCAGCAACTCGGTGATGAACACCGAGCCACTGGCAAGCCTATCGTTTACACGTCTGCTGACTCGGTATTACAAATAGCCGCACACGAAGAATCGTTTGGCTTGGAGTCGTTGTATGATTTGTGTCGTGTCGCCCGCAAATTGGTCGATCCGTACAATATTGGACGCGTGATTGCGCGGCCCTTTAGCGGGGAGTCAGCGACTGACTATCGACGCACCGGAAATCGACAAGACTTTGCGGTGCCACCGCCTGCTCCGACCATGCTTGATAAACTCGTTATGCAAGGTGGGACCGTCATTAGTATCGGCAAGATTGCAGATATTTTTGCCCACCAAGGTATTACGAGAAAGCTTAAAGCGACCGGGCTTGCTGCGTTGATGGAAACGACACGAAAGCAAATGCTTGAGGCTCCCGAGCAGAGTATTATCTTTACGAATTTGGTCGATTTCGATTCCGATTATGGTCATCGACGCGATGTCTGTGGCTATGCCAAGGCTCTCGAACAATTCGATACACTGTTACCCAGTATTTTATCAACGTTACGACCTGATGATTTACTGATTCTAACAGCGGACCATGGCTGCGATCCCACCTGGCCAGGTACCGATCATACTCGCGAATATATTCCAGTGCTGGCATTTGGACATCGGATAACCGCAGGCTCCATGGGACGCCGAGAGACATTTGCAGATATAGCGCAATCCATCACGCAGTGGCTCAAATTAGAACCTATGGATTATGGAACGAGCTTCTTCGCCGACAATTAATTGAGTCTGTCGGTCAGATCAGCGACAATGCGCGCGTCTGTCATAAAGGAAGGTTTTCATGTCATCAACCGCTATCGCCAAAGAAGTCGCTAAGCGTCGAACTTTCGCCATCATCTCACACCCTGATGCGGGTAAAACGACCATCACTGAGAAAGTGTTATTACATGGTCAAAAATTGCAGAAAGCCGGCACCGTAAAGGGAAAAAAGTCTGGCCAGCATGCAAAGTCAGATTGGATGGAGATGGAGAAAGAACGTGGTATCTCGGTGACTACTTCCGTGATGCAATTTCCGTATCGTTCCGCTTTGGTGAATCTGCTTGATACCCCAGGTCACGAGGACTTCTCCGAAGATACGTATCGCACTTTGACTGCAGTAGATTCCTGTTTGATGGTTATCGATGGCGCCAAAGGTGTGGAGGATCGCACCATCAAGTTAATGGAAGTCACGCGTCTGCGCGATACGCCTATTATTACCTTTATGAACAAGCTTGATCGTGACATCCGTGACCCACTGGAATTGTTGGATGAAGTGGAAAACGTTCTGAAAATAATGTGTGCTCCGATTACGTGGCCGATCGGCTCGGGTAAGAATTTTAAAGGCGTTTATCACCTCATCGAAGACCGCGTTATTTTCTACAAGACGGGACAGGGACATCGTATTCAAGAAGTCGACTTTATCGAAGGCCTGAATAATCCTGAGCTCGACAAACGTTTAGGTGATTATGCGAAAGACCTGCGTGAACAAATTGAACTCGTCAAGGGTGCCTCCAACGAGTTTGATGAAGAATTATTCTTAGCGGGCGAATTGACGCCAGTTTACTTTGGTACCGCGTTAGGGAACTTTGGTGTCGACCATATGCTCGATGGACTCGTGGAATGGGCGCCGACACCGCTTGGTCGTGAGACTGATGACGGAAGAGTGATCAAAGCCTCAGAGGCAGCGTTCTCTGGTTTTATTTTTAAGATTCAAGCCAACATGGATCCACGGCATCGTGATCGTGTTGCGTTTATGCGCATTGTCTCTGGCAAG
>DASSWH010000027.1:0-13470 GCA_035705175.1 Pseudidiomarina sp. | reverse complement strand
CCGAGCTATCGACTCCGCCAGACAGGCCTAACACGACCTTGCCAGAACCTACTTGCTCGCGAATACGCGCCACCGCATCATCAATAATATGAGCCGGGGTCCAGTTGCGTTCGCATTCACAAATTTCGACAACGAAGTGTTCCAACATGCGCAAACCTTGTCGCGTGTGGGTGACTTCCGGGTGAAACTGAACACCATAGAAATCACGCTTATCGTCAACCATCGCCGCAATTGGGCAAGTGGGTGTTTGTGCCGAAATGCTGAAGCCTTCTGGCGCTTCAATCACTTTATCGCCGTGACTCATCCAGACGTCGAGCAATGGATTGCCATTTTCGTGAACCGCATCTTCGATGTGATGGAATAACGGATTGGGTGCAATTCGTTCCACCTGGGCGTAACCAAATTCCCGCTCCAGCGAGCCTTGTACCTTGCCTCCCAACTGCGCCGCCATCGTTTGCATACCGTAGCAAATACCAAATACCGGTACCCCGGCTTCGAACACATAGTCCGGAGCTCGTGGTGAATTTGCTTCGGTAACCGACTCAGGACCACCAGAGAGAATGATGCCGTTCGGCGCAAATTCTTTGATGTCAGCTTCGGTTACATCCCAAGCCCACAACTCACAGTAAACGCCCAATTCACGAACGCGACGAGCTATCAGCTGCGTGTACTGTGAGCCAAAATCGAGGATCAAAATTCGATGTGCATGAATATCTTGCATGATGTCTTAACCCATCCGGTAGTTAGGTGCTTCTTTCGTAATTTGCACATCGTGCACATGCGACTCGCCCATACCAGCCGCGGTGACTTTCACAAATTGTGGTTTGGTACGCATTTCTTTAATGTTGGCACTGCCCGTCAAACCCATCGCTGAGCGCAAGCCGCCCATTTGCTGATGAATAATGGTGGCGATTGGGCCTTTGTACGCAACGCGTCCTTCAATACCTTCTGGCACCAACTTTTCTGCTTCATTCGTCGCTTGGAAATAGCGATCAGACGAACCATGACGCTGATTCATGGCGCCAATACTACCCATGCCACGATAGGATTTGTAGTAACGTCCTTGGTACAGCTCGACTTCACCCGGCGATTCTTCCGTCCCGGCTAACATACTGCCAACCATCACACAGTCAGCACCGGCAGCGATGGCTTTGGCGATGTCACCCGAGAAGCGAATACCACCGTCGGCAATGACTGGAATGTTCGAACCCTTGAGGGCATCCACCGCGTCAGAAATAGCGGTAATTTGCGGCACACCACAACCGGTGACAATGCGAGTAGTACAAATGGAGCCTGGTCCTATACCGACTTTCACAGCGTCAACACCGGCATCGGCTAATGCTTTCGCACCAGCCCCTGTAGCGACATTGCCACCAATAATGGAGAGCTCTGGATAACGCTTACGCGCCCATGCAACGCGATCTAATACGCCTTGCGAGTGTCCATGCGAGGTGTCAATGAGCAGCACATCAATGCCAGCCTCGACCAGAGCATCGATACGCTCATCGGTGCCAGGACCAACACCGACGGCAGCACCGACACGCAGACGACCTAAATCATCTTTACATGCATTCGGTTTATTTTCTGCTTTGGTAAAGTCTTTCAATGTGATCATGCCGCGTAAATGGAAGCCATCATCAACGACCAATATCTTTTCAATACGGTGCTGGTGCATGAGGCCCAAGATTTCCTCACTTCCCGCATTTTCGCGCACCGTAACGAGTTTATCTTTCGGGGTCATGATACTGCTGACGCGCTTGCTATCGTCCTTCTCAGCGCGAGTATCGCGTCCGGTAATAATGCCAGCAAGCTCACCAGATTTTTCGACCACTGGAAAACCATGGAAACCATGTTCAAGCGCTAATGCACGAATTTCACCAAGCGTGGTGTCTGGTGTCACCGTAATCGGATCAGAGACAACGCCACTTTCGTATTTTTTAACACGACGGACATGGGCTGCTTGTTCCGCAATCGTCATATTCTTATGAATGAAGCCGATGCCTCCCTCTTGCGCGAGAGCAATTGCAAGCGCTGCTTCGGTAACCGTATCCATAGCGGCTGAAACCATCGGAATATTGAGCTCAATCGTGCGCGTTAAACGCGTTCGCAGGTCTGCTGTATGGGGTAAAACGGTGGAGTGACCGGGGACGAGCAGAACGTCGTCAAAGGTTAGTGCTTCTTGGGCAATTCGTAGCATGGCAACATCTCACTAGCTGACTTAATGTTGCGGGAGGATTTTACTCGAAAAGCCCTTTTCAGTAAACTGATTTTTTGCTAGCGACCATCACTGAGAGCAATATGTCATCTGCCACTGAACAACGCCAAGTCTTTACCGTCGCATCACTCAATGCTGAAGTCCGCCAAGTATTGGAACAAGGGTTCGGATTGGTCTGGTTGATGGGCGAAATTTCTAACTTCGCGGCACCGGGTTCAGGGCATTGGTATTTAACGCTGAAGGATGAACGCGCCCAAATTCGCGCTGCCATGTTCAGAAATTCCAATCAACGTGTTCGTATCCGTCCACAAAATGGCATGCAAGTGCTGGTACGAGCAAAAATAACCGTATACGAACCACGCGGCGACTATCAACTCATTATTGAGCATATGGAAGATGCCGGCGCTGGGTTGCTGCAACAACAGTACGAACAACTCAAACAAAAGCTGCAAGCCGAAGGGCTCTTTGACGCTGCGGTGAAGAAGCCGCTACCGAGTGAAATTCGCCGCGTTGGGGTGCTGACGTCGCCGACCGGAGCCGCGATTCGCGATGTCCTTGCTGTACTAAAACGCCGTGACCCGAGTATTGAAGTCGTCATTTACCCCAGTGCCGTGCAAGGTCAGGCCGCTACTCAAGATTTACTCCGTATGCTACAACGTGCTTGTGAGCGTAACGAAGTGGATGTACTGATTGTCACGCGCGGAGGTGGCTCACTCGAGGATCTCTGGTGTTTTAATGACGAACAGCTCGCCTATGCCTTGCATTCATGTCCACTCCCGACCATCAGTGCGGTGGGTCATGAGGTAGACTTTACGATCACTGACTTCGTTTGTGATGTTCGCGCACCGACCCCATCGGCCGCTGCTGAGCTCGTGAGCTCTGATCAACGCGAACGACTGCGGCATGCACAGCAGTATGAACAACGTTTGCAGCAAGCTTGGTTGCGTTTTAAATCCTATCAGCAGCAAGCCCACCAGCATTTGCATCGGCGTTTACTGCAGCAAGACCCGCAACGTCGACTACAGCTTGATTCGCAACGTGCTGATGACCTCCAAGAACGTTCGATTCGCGCGATGCAACGGTTGCTGCAGGGCCACAATCAAACGCAACTGAATTTGGCACAACGCTTGCAACGTGTCCATCCGCAGCGCCAGCTCGAACCGCTCAAGCAACACCAGCACGCATTGGAGCAACGTCTCACGCGTGCCATGACCATCAGTTTGAAACAGCGACAACAACAGTTTTCCGGGCTCTCGCAAGCATTACAAATGGTCAGTCCATTGCAAACCATCGCTCGTGGATACGCGGTTGCGCAAAAGCTCAATGGCCAAGTGATTCGTTCGCCGGAGGATTTAAACACGGGCGAGTCATTTCAAGTGCGGGTTGCCCAAGGTGAGTTTTCTGCGACCAAGAAAGCGTCGACTAAGTAATGGGAGCGAGTTGATTTACTAGCCAGAACCATAGCGGCAAAGTGAGAAAACAAAACACAATGCCATAACCGACAATGGCCGCCGCTAAGGTTGGCGCTAGACCGGCCATAATTGCCAATGCGCCCGCTGAGATCATTGCGGGCATTGCAGCTTCTAACAGTGTGACTTGCACCACCAACTGCTCCAGTCCAAAGGGCCACAACAACCCGAGTACCACCAGCGGAGTGAGCACTAACTTAATCAACAACGCACCCACCAATGGTCCACGATCTTCTTGCGGCAAACGAAACTTTAGCTGAAACCCAACCGCCACCATGATGACAGGAACGAGCGTGCCCGCCAGCGAATCAATAAAACGCTGAACTGCTGCATGGTAGTCGATGGAGCGACACAGAAGCGCCACCATTAACGCAATGAACGGCGGGAACGTGACGATTTTCTTCGTTAACTGCCAGGCGCTTGGGCGCCGTGCCTCGCCGCCCGGGTCAGAACTATAAACCGCCGCGATGATGGTTGCATAGATGGAAAGAATCAAAAAAGAGCCCAGTTGATCATACAGCAGTGCAAACGGAATACCCTGAGCACCAAAAAAGGCTTCGATCATCGGAAAGCCAACAAACGACGTATTCCCCACAGGCACAATGATGAGCATGGCACCCGTGGTCGAACGCGACCACTGAAAGCGGCGACTACACCAAAGTAATAGAGGTACGGTCAAAGCCAGTAATAGCCACGGTACAACGGCCGGAATGACCAGTGCGGTGGACAGTTCTAATAACGGGATTTTTTGCAGGACTAAGGCAGGTAATGCCACATAAATGACATAGGCATTGAGGATCTGACCCGTATTTTGAGGAAATTGCCGGCTGCGTTGTAACAATAAACCGATCAACAAATAGCCGGCAATAAATAAGAAATTAGCCATGATCCTCTCTAATGTGCCAGGTCAACGGCTTTAGAAACGGTGTTCGATTCCTACAGCAACGTAGCTCTGGTCAGCATTAATGGTTTCTAAATCGCGACCAGTATACCAAGCAAAGACTTTGGTGTTACGCGTAAAACGATAATCGGCACCGAATGCGAGTGAATTATCACGCCCATTCTCAAAATCCATCATTTGATACTGAATTTTCGCAACGAACTTGCCAAATGGACGTTGTGCACTGACCAGGTAGCCATCGGCTTGAGCGGTACCATCGACTTGCTCTTGATCTTGCCACATCAGGCCGACCATGGTCTCTCCGACATGGGTATAACCGACCGCACGAATAATATCGTAACCTTCGACTTTCGAGTCCATACCTGCTGCGAGATAATAACGGGTATCGTCTAAATCTTCGTCACCATAAGTCACGGCCATCGAAATACCATCATCAACCGCATTATCTTCACTGACCACATAGCTCGCTGCAACGGCAAATTGATTCCACTTCGGCGAGTAGTATGAAACGGTATTTTTCGTGCGATTTTCGCCTTCGAACAAGACTTTAATATCCGCCTCGTAGTCATTAAATCCGTCGATGTCGCCTTGAATCGTTTTTAACACGGTATCACGGCGACCAACGGTCACCTCACCGAAGTTTCCACGTAAGCCAATGAACTGATTACGCGAGCGAAGATTATCATCTCGACCTAAGTCAGCAACATCCACTTGCCATTCCAACTGATAGATGACTTCTAATGATTCGCTGAGCTGGGCTCCGCCGCGGACACCAATTCGTGATGCATTGCTGACAACTTCGCTATCACTGTCCGTCCCATCATCGGACTGTTGCAGTGAGACATTGATGCGACCGTAAAAGTCAAAGGTAGGTTCTACGTCTGCTGCTTGCACAGCCATCGGTGATGCAGTGAAAAGCAATGCACCAGCGACGAAAAGGGTATTCTTATGTGAGTTAATCATGTGCGCCATCCGATAATTATAAGCTGATCGGTACAAGCGTGCCTAGTGACACGCTCATCTTGGTTGCACATGGTATGGCACTTTTATGACAGTTTCATGACTCTATGAATCTTTTTTGTCATTTACATGTCAGTTTTGCGTCACTTTCATTGCAGACTGTTGATTTTACGATGAAGATTGACGTAGTTCAGTTAATCGATCTTGCTGTTCTTTTTCTGAACTGGTGTAGCGTTCCCACTGATTCGCTGTTCGCCGAACATCATCAAATTGTTTGGCTTGGGCAAATGCCTGGAGTGCTTCGTTGAAGTTTTCTAAATTCAACTCCGCCATACCAATCACTAAATGCATATTGCCCGGCTGTTCCAAGCCACCTTTCTCCAACGCTTGGCGGGCTGCGCGGATGGCTTCTTGGTTACGCTCGGCGTTAATCAGCACCTGCGCTCGTTGCGCATCGAGTTCACCATCATCGCTCAGTTGAGCGGCAGCTTCTAACGCAGCAACCGCTTTATCGGTCTCACGCGCTGCAATCCAGCTTTGCGCTAGCATTTTCAGATTACGCAAATTACGCTCAATTTTACCCGCTTCCAGCCCACGCTCGAGCACTTTACCTGCTTTATAGGGCACATCACTGAAGAAGTAGCTTTGCGCGAGGTTCATCAGGTCACTACCGGTGGTCAGGAAACCCTGTTGGTAGGCAGCTTCTAACAACGCCAACTGCTTGGCTTCTTGACCGAGCTGTCCATAAACACCAGCCAATTGAATCCAGTATTCAGGTTTATTAAACGCTTTTACCATCGTCTCCAGCACATCAGCCACGGCTTCGGTATTCCCTAATTCGAAGTGGATAGCGCGTTGTAAGACGTACCAATTTTCATCACCGTAGTTACCGTCGGCTTCTGCTTTGTCGATGGCCGCAGAGATGGGTGCTAACGCTTCTGCGTAGTTTTCTTGCTGATACAGCGCTTGCGCTTTTAAAACCAGCGCCTTCGTTTGCTCGGCATCACCGACTAGCGCTTGCCAACGATCCAAAAAGGCCAGCGTGTCATCATAGCGGCCTTCACCCAACGCTAACTGCGCTAAGCTGAACAAGGTATTTTGTTCGAGTGATTCAGGAATTGGATCTTCATCCACTACTTTGCTGAAGTAGTGAATTGCACGCTCAATATTGTCTTGACCGTAATACATGTAACCATAGAAGTTCCAAAGCATCGCACGTTCATAACTATTCATGCTGCTGATTTTGGACTCCACATTTTGCAATGCAGCAATACCTGCCGGAACGTCACCGGCATCAGCCAGTTCTTGAGCGCGTGCCAACTGGCTATACACTTGCTCACGCAAAGCCGGTGTGCGTTTGCGCTCTTGCGACTCAGCAACCTGCAACGACGTTGCAAATAACACCAATGCGATTAAAAATAAGTGACGTTTCATGAGGCAATCCTCTGGTTAACCATCTATCTCGAAGGTAATGCGGTTCTGCACGCCTTCCACTTCCACTGCATCGCCGTTGACAACGCGTGGCTTGTATTTAAATTTCAACACCGCGTCCATCGCGGCTTGATCGAAAATGCTTTCCGGTTCAGCCTCGACCACACGAGGGTCACGAACCGTCCCTTGACGAGTCACCGTAAATTCGACGACCACATACCCCTCGATTCCACGCTGCAAGGCGCGGCGAGGATAGGCTGCTTGTACCTTAACGATTGGTAAATATTCGCCATCGCTGGTATCCAAACCTAGGCCTCCAGACAAATTCGTGTCCGCCTCAACGCTTGCGCTAAAATCGTAGCTGCCGCCGCTATCACTGACATCCGCTAAGGTATCAGCTTGTGGTTGTGGTAGATCCGGCGGCGGTTCTTTGGGCTCAGGCGGCCGTTCAGGCTTGCGATCTTTCTCTTGCACAACCTCTTCAGGCTTGATGCGAACAAAATCAAGCACACTACCTCGGGGTGGTTCAGTCATTGCACCCTCACCGCCAGTGATTAGTGATTGCATCAAGTAAAACAAACCTAATGTAACGACTAGTGCGACGGTTAAAGCAGCAAAGAATCTCAACATAACTAATCTTCTTGCGTTGCAATGGAGACGTCGAATACACCCGCGGCGCGAGCTGCATCCATAACTTTAATCAAGGTCTCGGTCGTCGCCTTTTTATCGGCTTGAATCACCACCGAACCTTGCGGGTTTTCAGCATAAAGACGCTCGATATTCGCTTGGACAGCGCGCGCATCGATCTGCCGCTTATTAATCCAAATTTCTCCGGTATCGCTGATAGCCACTAGAATGTTGGCACGGTCTTTTTGTACCGCAGTTGAAGCTTCTGGCCGGTTTACGTCGATACCAGACTCTTTAACGAAGCTCGCGGTCACGATAAAGAAGATCAGCATGATAAAAACAACGTCCAACATGGGCGTCATATCAATCGCTGTTTCTTCTTCATCAATCAAATTCGCAAAATGCTGTTTCATCGGGTGAGACTCCTCATCCTTACCGAATTAGTGTTCGAGCAGTAAGCGTTCTTCGAGCTTTAATCGCTCGCGCTTCGCTGTACGTTGCAACCAAGTGGTCGCGAAAACTCCGGATAGTGCGCCGACCATGCCTGCCATGGTTGGAATCGTGGCCTTGGATACACCAGCCGCCATCGACCGTGCATTCCCAGTACCCGATACCGCCATTACGTCAAATACTTCAATCATGCCCGTCACGGTGCCCATCAAACCGAGCAACGGACACAAAGCGACGAGTGCTTGCAGAACCGGTAGATTTCCACCCAAAGCAATGGCTGTACGGGAAATCATTGCCTGTCGTATTTGCTCAGCATTCCACGACGATTTATCGGTTCGTGCTTGCCAGGTGCTGCGGACATAGTTCACCCGTTCGCGGTGGCCTTTGACGTAGTAAAAGACGCGTTCCAGAATCATCAACCACATCACAAAAATCAGTACCCCGATGATCAGTAGTACCTGACCACCGGTTTCAATAAAGTCCTGAATAGCGCTGTAAAAGTCGATCATGAACACAATTAGTGCCCCCGCTCAGAACGCTCCGCAATAATGCCCGAAGCCTGCTCTTGCAATACATGCACGATGTTCTTGCTACGCGTGTTGAGTGTTGCGAACAACAACGTCATCGGAATGGCTACCACCAAACCCAGGACCGTGGTGACCAAGGCTTGCGAAATACCGCCAGCCATCAGTTTCGGGTCGCCCGTACCAAACAACGTAATGGCTTGGAAGGTGTTGATCATGCCCGTTACGGTACCTAAGAGACCCAACAGCGGTGCGACGACCGAGATGATCTTGATAAAGGTTAGGTTGCGCGTGATCTTCGGCACTTCGCGCAAAATCGCTTCACTCAATTTCAGTTCCAGCGTTTCGGTGTCCACTTGCGGATACTTGTCTTGTACCTGCATGACGCGACCCAAGGGGTTGTCATCTCGGGCAGTCGTATCTTTCAACTGCTTGCGTACTTTGCCCCCCATCAGCGTCAGTGTGACGAAGCGCTCCAACGCAATCAGCAAACCGATAAGGCCCAATGCCAAGATGACATAGCCGACGGTTCCGCCCTGATCCACGCGCTCACCTAAATCCGGAGCTTGTACAAGCAAGCCAAGAATTGATCCGCCAGTCGGGTCTAGACC
This sequence comes from Pseudidiomarina sp., assembly GCA_035705175.1. Lineage (GTDB taxonomy): Bacteria > Pseudomonadota > Gammaproteobacteria > Enterobacterales > Alteromonadaceae > Pseudidiomarina. The sequence continues at coordinate 4,282 of DASSWH010000027.1, read as the reverse complement.
AAACTTAACCATGTCGGCAGACTCGGTCTGCACAGCTTCAGCGGTATCTAAAAAGCGTGAGGCTGGCTGCCGAATGAGTTCGGCCACGGTATCGGTACCCGGCACCAGTTCAAGATACTTCCCATCGGCGACCATATTGAACGTACCGATGCGTACGACTTCTTTCTCGACCTTTTCGCCGTTGGCTAGAGTGACTTGCGTATTGAATTCGCTGACTTTACCGGACTCAGTCATTTCTTGCTGAAGCGCAAACCAAACCGACTCAATTTCTTCGATGGATGCTAACTTGGAGCTCGATCCCATTTTCTGGGCGAGATCGCTAAGTTTTTCGCTCCGACCGGGAAACTCAACTGATACATAGGAGTTCTGCAGTAATCCGCTGGTATCACCTGCAACTTGTTGCAGTACACCGAAGAGCTCACGGAGTGAGCCCATGCGTTGAGTCAGCGCATCGGTCAAATTACCCAGCTCGACTTCGTTTTGTTCAAAGCGTGTTTCTAACTGTGTGCTCAGCTGTTCTAAGCGATCACGCTCGGCAATTGCCTCGCGGAGAAGACGCTGTTGCTCATCAGCCTGTGCTCGAAACCGCGCTTCTCGTTGCTGGTTTTCTTCAGACTGAGCAAACTGACCTTGTTGCAATTGACGTAGCAACTCATCCAGATCTACGGGTTCCTGTGGTGCCGCGGATACACTTGAAATGGTCACCGCAGCGACTGCGATAAGTAATGTTTGCAACGCTTTCATCGTTATTCTCCAGCAGCTGAGTCAGCAGTAAAAATGGGCAACATCAATAAATCTGGTGCTAATTGCTTGCGCGCTATTCTTAGTGCTTCTTGTACATCGCGACCATAACTGTCATCCAGTGGCTGCCATTCACGTTGTTGTTGATTCCACACACCCATAGTTCCACCGTCGCGAGTGCGGTAAATAAAGACCGTGCGACCTACACGCAGAAACTCAACATCTTGCTCCTGCCCATCCACGGTCATCGCTCCGTTGTAGGCTTCAATGTTGCGCCCATAGTCAGCCTCAATTTGATAGGCTTCCATGACTCGACGGAATTTCTCCGACACATCAACGTCAGCACGATCCATGAGGTCACGAAGATTGGCGACGCGGTCTTTACGCTCATCGGGTAAAAAAGGGACATCCAGTCGAACAAAGGCGTCTAAGCTATCGATCATGCGCAACATCAGTGGGGTAATTTGGCGTTCAACGACACTGACTTCATCAATTGAGGCATTCAGTTCGGCTTTTTCGATCTCTTGATTGTCGAGTTGCTTCTGCAATTGCTCTGTGTAGACGGTAAGTCCATCAATTTGGCGAGATATTTGTTTGTATTGCTGGATTCGTTCTTGAATAGAATCCGCAATATCTTCGACTTTGAGCTGCGAGGTTTTCGCAGATTGGTTGATCGAGCTTGCAGCATCGACAACCGGTTCAAGGGACTGATCTTGCGCAAATACTGTTGCTGTTGAAAACAGCGTCAGCATCAACACTGAAGGAATAGACACAAGCCGCATGGCAACACCCTACATATCGTGATGAATGATGGTGTGCACAATACGGCAGTTGTGTGACAGCTTGGTGACTGCTTTATGTCAGTTATGTGTCAGTGTGACAGTTTTATGTTCTTTTGATGTCTTTATGATTGTTTTTGTTCGGATTTTTCAGTTTCCTTTGGCGTGCTAAAAGCTTCACCCAAAGCGCGCATATCAACGCCGCTTGGATGCTGGAATACGCGCAAGCCGAACTCACTCACAATGGCATATAAATGGTCGAAAATATCAGACTGAATCTGCTCATACTCGGTCCATTTTATCGTATTCGTGAAACAGTAAACCTCGAGCGGCAAGCCATCGGCGGTTGGATTCAGTTGACGAACCATTAACGTCATATCTTGGTGAATATGTGGATGACTTTTCAAGTACTGCAGAACATAGGCACGAAACGTCCCGATATTTGAGATCCGGCGAGTATTCACAGGCTCTTTACCGGCTTCTTTGAGCTCTTGATTCCAAGCATCAATCTCTTCTTGTTTCGTTTTCAGGTAATCTTGCAACAATCGAAACCTACGCAATTTGTCGCGTTCTTCGGTACTGAGAAAGTGAATCGATTGCTGGTCCAGAAACAAGCTCCGTTTAATCCGACGGCCACCCGATTCTTGCATGCCTCGCCAATTCTTAAACGGATCCGAAATAAAGCGCTTGGTTGGAATAAAGGTAATGGTCTTATCCCAGTTTTGCACTTTGACTTGATGTAAGGCGATATCTATCACATCACCGTCAGCATTGAGGTTCGGCATTTCGACCCAGTCACCCACGCGGATAATATCGTTCGAGGAAATTTGCACGCTGGCAACCAAAGACAGCAATGTATCTTGGAATACCAGCATAACTACAGCAGCCATCGCACCCAGACCGGACAACAGAATGACTGGGGATTTGTCGATGAGAGCAGCGATTACCAGAATTGCAGCAATCGCATAAATACCGATCTTAACGACTTGGATGTAACCTTTTATTGGACGCAAATGAGAGTCTTCTTCACGTTCATAAAAGGTATTAATGACGGTCAAAACGCCACTAATCGAGCGCGCAACGGTAAGAATAATAAATGCAATGGCGACGTTGTCGACCACAATCGTCAGAGTTTCCGGTAAATTCGGAACCTCGACAATCCAATGGGAAATGACCAGTGCCGGAACGACATTGGCCAGCCGAGCAATGACATTGCGCTCGAATAACTGACGATCTTTGCCAACCGGAGTAAACGAGAGGACTCGGAGCGCACCACGCAGCAGTATCTTTTTGACAATAAAGTTGGCTACCCAGGCACCCACCAAGAGTAATGCCACATAAGCGAGCGTTTCCATGTCAGGCCGTTCGCTTAGCCAAGCTTGTACTTGCGCTATTGAATCCATGCTGTTCTCACCTGCTGTTACTGAGGTTGTTTCCTGTAGACACGATAAACCAAGAGCCGCAAGGGCTCAACATGAAAAAGGGAGCCATGCGGCTCCCTTTCAACTTGCTAGATTTTTCATTAGAAAGCGTAACTGTATTCTACACTCACACCAGTGCCCACTGAACGCTCTTGAATGGTGATGCCATCTTGCACAATGGAGACATCGTCACCCAGTAAATTCTGAACCTTCAATTTTACATTGGAGTTAAAGTCAGGATACCAAGTGTAGACCAAGTCCAAACTATGGAATGGCTGCTCGAACGCATCACCAATACCCAACTCACCCTGTTTTACACCGGCAAAGGCAATCCGCTCGCCCGCTACGTTATAAATCAACGATGCACTGTGCTCACCATCTAACGAGTCGTAACCAAACTGCAGATTCGCAACATATTTGGAGTGACCGGTCATCCGTCGAGTGTTGTTGGTCAATTCAACGTTACCCGTGTTGGCGATGCTGATTTCCGAATCTGATAACGTCAAGTTTCCGCTGACAAACAAACCATCGCGTAACCCGGTCAGATCTTTCAAGAACTCAAATTCAACACCGTAAACTTCACCGGCTTGACCGTTCAAGAAGGTGATGACGCGGTCTGAGTCTGTACCTTTGGCTTCGACGGCTTCAATCGGATTCGCTAAATCTTTATAGAACAATCCGACCGAGTAGTTTTCGCCAGCTGGCAGGTACCATTCCCAACGCATATCAAAGTTATCGATATCCGTCGTCGATAAGTTACTGTTACCACGGACCTTGAAGTTGGTGATTGGATCAACGAATAACACCTCAGTTAATTCACGCAGGTCTGGACGCACGACGGTGCTGCCGTAACCAAAACGTAATTGCATTTCGTCATTCAATTGATACGTCAACGCAATACTACCGTAAATGTCATCTTCAATGCGTCCAGCTTCTGCAACATCACCAATCACTGTCATGTTACGAATATCGAGCTGAGCTGCTACTTGCGTGTACTGCTCCCAGCGCAAACCACCGCTCACCCGCCAATCATTATTCAAATTGATGTCGAGCAAACCATAACCCGCTTCAACTTGCTGTGCGGCAAGATAATTAGGATCGGTTGCTGTCGGGGCACCAAATAATTGAAAGCCAAAGTTTTCATCGGTTAGATTGCTATCATTAAATAGTTCGTTGTAACCAACGCCCTGTAACGCATCATTGGCGACCGTTTCGGCCGAAATGGCAAAACGACGTGAGAACGATGAACGTGCCTTTTTCGACAATTGACCGCCACCTTTCACCAACACTTCAACGGCATCAAAATACAATGGCAGTTCAACATCAACACGCCAGTCTTGT
>DASSWH010000026.1:0-13018 GCA_035705175.1 Pseudidiomarina sp. | reverse complement strand
AAAGTGGAATCAAGTGAGTCACTGCTGCGAGAAATTGGTCTCGGTAATATGATGTCAATTGCCATCGCCAAACGCTTGATGGGGCAATTGTCACAATTGAAGGATGATTCGGCGAGTACCACAACAAATCATAAAACCCTTGCTATCAAGGGAGCGGAAGGCCTACTCGTTAGTTTCGCTAAATGCTGCCGCCCCATTCCGGGTGACGACATTATCGCGCATGTAAGTCCCGGCAAAGGACTAGTCATTCATCGTCGCGAGTGTAAGAACGTGCGCGGGCATGAGGACGAACCTGGCCGCTACTTCCCCGTGCAATGGGATAACAAACCCGAAGCCGAATTTATTACCGAAGTGCGCGTAGAAATTGTCAATCACCAAGGCGCACTGGCTAAACTGACGTCTGCTATTTCAGCAACAGGCTGTAATATTCATGGTCTGAAAACTGAAGAAGTCGATGCAAATATTTACTATATCGATGTTGCTCTGACAGTCCACGATCGGAAGCAACTCGCAGACGTGATCCGCTACATTCGGAAAATGCCGGATGTTCAGCGCGTGTCGCGTCTGCGCAAGTAAGCTGAGGAACTCACCATGTCTAAAGTGATTATCAACACTGAAAATGCGCCGGCCGCAATTGGTACTTATTCACAAGCCGTCAAAATTGGTACCACGGTGTATTTGTCAGGACAAATTCCCTTAGTGCCGGAAACGATGCGACTTATCAGCGAAGATTTTCGAGCACAGGCGACCCAAGTATTTAAGAATCTCAAAGCGGTCTGTGAGGCCGCAGGTGGCGATCTGCAAGACATGGTGAAAGTGCAAATCTACCTGACTGACTTAGGCCAATTTGCGATTGTGAATGAAGTCATGGCAGAGTTTTTTGCGATTCCATACCCAGCGCGCGCTGCCATCGAAGTCAAAGGATTGCCGAAAGGCGCACAAATTGAAATCGATGGCGTCATGGAGTTGCCGAGCACTAATTAAGCTCCGGTAGTCACTGGCGTGCGGCTCTCGAGTGGTTTACGCCAGACAATCATCGCAATTGATACGCCCGCGAGGATAAAACAGTACCCTGTGTGCAAACTTACCTGCAAGGGTGATAAGCCAAAACTAGCCCCCATAAGCAAGGCTTGCGCGCCATAAGGTAGTGCACCTTGCACCACACAGGCGAATATATCCAGCAAGCTCGCGCTTTGTCGTGGCGCTAGGTCACCTTCTTCAGCAAGTTTCTTGCTGACCTCACCGGACAGCAGTATCGTTACTGTGTTGTTTGCGACCGCAAAATTAGTCAGTCCGGTGAGTCCTGCGATACCAAAGGCGGCGCGTTGCTGTTTATGTTTGAATAGAGTGCTGGTGACTTTCGCGACCGCACCCGCAAGAAAAGCAAGGCCACCCTGTTGCCGAATCAGTGCAGATAGGCCACCAATCAAAAGCGATAACAGGAAGATTTCTTGCATGCTGGTAAAGCCTTCGTAGATGTCTTTACTGAAAGCAACCCATTCGTAACCCACTGCAACCATTCCAAAAGCGCCGGCAAGGATAACGCCGATAGTGAGTACCGCAAAGACGTTTAGCCCCATCACGGCTAGGGCAATAATTAGAAAGTACGGCAAACTCAACCAATAATTAGCGACAGGAGCCTCGGGTGGTACGCTGCCGGTATCATAAGTGCTCAACCAGATAATCGTGAGCACCGCAGCAGGTAATGCGATTTTAAGATTAGCTTTAAATTTGTCGCGCATATTACAGCCCTGTGTCCGCGTCGCAGCAATGGTCGTGTCGGAAATGATCGACAAGTTATCGCCAAACATGGCGCCACTTACTAGCACCCCAGCCATCAGGGCGAGGTCAATATTTGCGGCTTGCGCTAATCCCAATGCTACCGGAGCAAGTGCTGCTAAGGTGCCCATCGACGTACCCATGGCCGTGGAAACAACGGCGGCAATAATAAAGAGTCCAGGTAGTAAGAAACTCGGGGGGATGACATGGAGACCAAGAGCAACCATGGCGTCAACACCACCGGTGGCAGCCGCGACGGTTGAAAAAGCGCCGGCTAACAGGTAAATGAGACACATGGTGACGATGTTGCGCTCACCAACACCGGCAACAAATGTATTCATTCGTTCTTCGAAGGCTTCTTTGCTCAGCAACACGCCAAGAATAATAGCCGGCAGAATAGCCACGGGGCTTGCCAACTGGTAAAACGCATAGTCAACACCGCTGAGTTGAAAATAGATTCCGGTACCGAGGAATAACGTCAAAAAGAGACCAAGTGGCAGAAGCGCCTTGGCACTGGGGTGAGCGGGTTGAGTCATAAAAGATCCTGTGTAGTTAGCTTATTATTTAGACGTCCAGAAGTTTATATGTCTTATTTTTGCGATGCAAGCTTGTTTCATGCTGTGCAGCACGGTTGCCTTTCCATACAAGTACGTCATACTTTATCGAACACTTACGTTATCGCATACACACGTTATCGCATAGATAACGGATGAAATCGAATAAGGAAGACTATGAGCCCAGATGATCTCCACTTGCAGTTGCGCAACTTGCGCCGTGATGATTATGAGCAACTAAGATGTTTAATGGATCGGGTCTATCCGGATATTGGCGGTGCTTGGGGCGAGCACACTATCTTAAAGTTGATTAAAGAATTTCCAGAAGGTCAGATTTGCCTCGAAGACGGTGGCAAAATTGTTGGGGTGGCGCTCACTATGAAAGTTAAGTATGCGCGCTTCTCAAACCCGCACACCTATGAAGATTTAATGGATGCACGCGAAAATATTCTGAACGACCGTAAAGGCGATGCCCTCTATGGCTTGGATGTTCTAATCGATCCAGATTATCGCGGTTATCGACTCGGTCGACGTTTATATGATGCGCGCAAAGAACTGTGTCGACAGCTCAATTTGAAAGCCATTCTAGCGGGTGGGCGCATCGTCAACTTCCATAAGTATGCGGATGAATTAACGCCGGGCCAGTATATTGAGCAGGTGCATCGCCGCGAGATCTATGACCCCATCTTGACCTTCCAATTGGCAAATGACTTCACGGTAAAACGTTTACTTGGTAAATATTTACCTGAGGACAAACGCTCTGCCGGTTTTGCTACGTTATTGGAATGGGATAACTTTCTCTATGAGCCATCGGATAACATTCTTGGCAGCCGTATCCGTAACGTTCGGGTTGGTGCGCTACAATGGCAAATGCGGGAAGTCGACTCGGTCGAAGAGATGCTGCGCCAAGTCGAGTACTTTGTTGATGCTATCTCGAGCTATCAAAGCGACTTTGCTATTTTCCCCGAATTCTTTAATGCACCTTTGATGGGACTCACCGATCAAAGTCAGCAAAAGGATGCGATTCGTTTTCTCGCTGGCTATACCGAGCGTTTTAAGCGTGAGCTGTCGAACATGGCTGTCAGTTATAACGTGAATATCATTACCGGCTCCATGCCTCTTGATGAAGACGATATTATTTATAACGTCAGTTACCTCTGTCGACGTGACGGGACGATTGAAGAGCAGCGTAAAATTCATGTGACGCCCCATGAAAAGCGAGATTGGGTTATCGAGGGTGGTAATGAAGTTCGGGTATTCGATACCGACGCGGGCAAAATCGGCATTCTGATCTGCTACGACGTTGAGTTTCCTGAACTCGGTCGTTTAATGGCGAATGAAGGTCTTGAAATTTTGTTTGTGCCATTTTGGACTGACACGCGCAATGCCTATTTGCGAGTTCGTCATTGTGCGCAAGCACGAGCGGTCGAGAACGAATGTTATGTGGTTATTTGCGGCAGCGTCGGCAATTTACCGCAAGTGGAAAGCTTGGATGTGCAGTACGCACAGTCGGCGGTATTCTCACCATCAGACTTTGCATTCCCATATGATGCAACCATGGCCGAGACTACGCCCAATACCGAACAATTGATTTTCTCCGATCTGAACTTGGACGAATTGCGTTATTTACATCATGAGGGGTCGGTGACGAATCTGAAAGATCGCCGCACCGATCTGTACGAAGTAACCAGAAAATACTAATGAAAGATGGTGAATAGTGAACAGTAAATAATGAATAGAGTGAACATTTGCGAGCGCTGAGGTGTTGAGCTATTTGGGCATTTCCGTTCACTGTTACCTGTTCACTATTATCTACATAAAGAACAACGAGGATGAAGCATGCCGGTAAAATTAATCAAACCAACAGCGGATGCACACCAATATCCCTTGCTGATCAAACAGCTTCTACTGTCCAGTCAGCGTTATGCTGGCTCCAATGAGATAGTCGGTGGCAATAATGGCAAGCGCTATAGTTATGCTGAGTTTTATGAGCGTGTCCAACGACTCGCGAATGTTTTAACTGAAGCTGGTGTGAAGCAAGGCGACACAGTCGCAGTGCTTGACTGGGATAATCCGCGTTACCTTGAATGCTTCTTTGCGGTGCCGATGATTGGTGCGGTTTTACATACTGTGAATGTACGTTTAGCACCTGAACAAATTGTCTACACGATGAATCATGCTGCGGATGATTTGGTACTTGTACATGACGACTTTCTGCCGCTGATTGAAAAGGTGCAGGGCGATTTAACAACCGTCAAAGGCTATATTCATTGTACTGATGCCGAACAAGCTCCTACCGCTCCGTTTCCAGTGATTGGTGAATATGAAGCCCTGCTCAGCAAGGCGTTACCCGAGTTTGATTTTCCCGATTTTGATGAAAATGCGATTGCCACGACTTTCTATACCACAGGGACGACCGGGAATCCGAAAGGCGTGTTCTTCTCTCATCGTCAATTGGTTCTGCATACTATGGCGTTGGCTGCTACCACCTCTATGAATGACTCCATGCAATTATTGCAGGCTTCGAGTGTATACATGCCAATTACACCGATGTTCCATGTACACGCTTGGGGGGTACCCTACGTGGCAACCATGATGGGCCTCAAGCAGGTTTATCCGGGACGTTATGACCCACCTCAGCTATTGAAATTGTACATGACAGAAAAAGTGACCTTCTCGCACTGTGTACCAACTATTTTGCAGATGGTTCTGAGCAGTGAACAAGCGAAAGCAATCGACTTTAGTGGTTGGCAAGTCTTGATTGGTGGCAGTGCGTTAACCGAGGGTTTGGCCAAGGCGGCATTGGAGCGAGGCATTCAAGTCTATACCGGCTATGGTATGTCAGAAACTTGTCCGTTACTGAGTACCTCGTGGCTACCGTTAAAGGCTGAGGATCTGACTCTAGATGAGCAAGTTCGAATTCGCACGAAAGCCGGCAAGCCGGTGCCGTTTGTAGATATGCGTATTATTGATAGCAAGGGGCGTTTCTTACCGCACAATGGTGAGGATATGGGTGAGGTGATTGTCCGCACACCATGGTTGACGCAAGGTTATCTCAATGAGCCAGAGAAGAGTGCTGAACTCTGGGAAAATGGTTGGTTACACACGGGTGACGTTGGCTCTATCGACAATGGCTACACACTGCAAATTAAAGACCGCATCAAAGATGTGATTAAAACTGGGGGGGAGTGGGTGTCCTCACTCGATATCGAGAACTTAATTTCTCAGCACCCGGACATTGAGCTGACCGCTGTGGTGGGGCTGCCAGATGATGAGTGGGGTGAGCGTCCACATGCGATGCTAACTGTCAAAGATGGCGCGAACGTTGATCGTGAAGTTGTCGCTACGCATTTACAGCCCTTTATTGACGACGGCGTCATTGAGAAATGGGCGATCCCTGACACTATCGTGGTCGTGGATGATTTGCCGCGAACCAGTGTTGGTAAAATCGACAAGAAATTAATTCGCCAACAACTGCAAAAGTAATCTCAATCAACCAAAAGGCCGCCAAGTTGAGGCGGCCTTTTGGTTCCAGTGGAATCTTATTGTTGCGCGGCGTAATCAACCACCCAATTCACATAAAGTTCGGTCCCAGTTTTTAATGCGGCCTCATCGGCGAAGAAATAGGGGGAATGATTACTCGGTGCTTCTGCAGGGTTCTGTCCCTCAGGTGTAATACCCAAGAATACGAAAAGCCCTGGCGTTTCCAATGCATAGAAACTGAAGTCCTCTGCACCGGTGACCAGCGGATTCACTTTGACATTATCTGCACCCGCAACCTTTTGAATCGTCGGCAGCATCATGCGCGTCAACTCAGGATCATTCACCGTTACTGGATAGCCTTCATCAATATGTACATGTGCTTCTGCACCGCTCGCCGCTGCCGTATGTTCGGCGGTGCGTTTCAAATCTTCGAAAATTTGCTGGCGGTTATCCATATCGAAGTTACGAATCGTGCCTTCTAGATACACTTCATCTGGAATGATATTGTTGCGCACGCCACCTTCAACGATTCCAAAGCTGAGCACAGCTGGCGCTTTAGTTATGTCAATTTGACGACTCACAATACTTTGTGAATTGGCGATAATTTGTCCTGCAGCGACGATTGGGTCAACACCACCCCATGGACGAGAGCCATGTGTTTGACGCCCTTTCACGTTAATTTCAAAGCGGTCTGATGAAGCCATAAGCGGGCCTTCACGGTACCCAATCGTGCCTGTATTTGCTGCTGACCAGACGTGAATACCAAATACAGCTTCGGGCTTGGCTTCGGCAAATAAGCCCTCTTCCAGCATTAGCTCGGCACCACCCTCTTCACCGGCTGGCGCACCCTCTTCCGCAGGCTGAAAGATAAACATTACCGAACCAGCGAGGTCATCTTGCATCGCAACCAATTTTTCCGCCGCACCCATGAGCATGGCAATATGCAAGTCGTGACCGCAGGCATGCATAACACCGACTTCTTCACCACGATATTCTGATACAGCGGTTGACTTAAACGGGACGTCGGTTTTTTCAACAACCGGGAGTGCATCCATATCCGCACGCAAAGCAACCAGAGGCCCAGGTTTACCGCCTTTTAAGATAGCTACAACACCGGTGTGCGCAACGCCCGTTTGGACGTCTAGGCCCAAACTTTGCAGATGCTCGGTAATTTTTTCGGCTGTTCGGAACTCACGATTACTCAGCTCAGGATGTTGATGGAAATCCCGACGCCATTCGATAACTTTCTGCTCCAGTTCAGCGGATATCGTAACAGGCTCTTGTGCCTGAACGGGGAGCGATAGACCGGCGATAAGACTCGCAGTGACAAGTGACAATCGAAACATGAAACACCTCGTTGCTGACTGAATAATGGTGAAATTGCGAGCAAACAGTATGGCAACTGGTGTTTGAATCAGCAACTATTCATCGTCGATGTTATTTTTTAGAATTTCAGCAAGGTTAGACGGTAACTCGGCAAATAGTCCGTAGTGCGGGATTGGTGCCTGCACACAAAAGTGCTGGTCGGCATAATTAAATTCGACTTGCCAAGCGTGCAAATGTAAATGCTCAGCCGGTTCGCCACCATAGCGTGTGTCGCCGCAGATGGGGGCACCGATGCTTTTCAGAGCAACGCGGAGTTGATGGGTTTTTCCTGTTTGTGGGTGCAATAAATAATAGCGATAGCCCGGCTTGAGCGAATAGCTGAAAAAACGTGTCACTGCCGGATTCTTTTGCGTATGTAACAAGCGCCAATTACCACGGCGTACTTTATCCATATCACCTTTGATCAGCCCCTGTTTCTTACTCGGCTTGCCAGCCGCAATAGCGATATAAATTTTTTCTATAGCCCGGTGGGCAAATAGACCCGAAAGGGCAGCTGCAGCTGCGCTTGAGCGAGCTACGAGTAGTACTCCTGACGTCGGTGTGTCGAGGCGATGAACCGGGTACAGCGTTTCCTGCAGCCGCTCGGCAAGTTGCGTGACGATACCTGCTTCGTGATCGTTGGCGTGCATCGGTGCACCAGCAGGCTTATTCAGGATATAAAAGTCTGGATGGCGAAACACTAGGGATAACTCACGCATATCGTTATACTTCCCTGATAAAGTTGATCATGACAGAAAGGAATCAGTACCCTATGTCTCCTGAGCGCCTTGCGCGAATCAATCAGTTATTAGATGCTCGCCAACCGGATCTTACACTGTGTCTGGAGAGTGTGCACAAAAACCACAACTTATCGGCCGTCATTCGCACTGCCGATGCTGTAGGTATTCACGAGATTCACGCCGTTTGGTATGACAAGCGTGGGCGGTTATCTCGGGGCACTGCTGTAGGCAGTCAAAAATGGGTAAAAGTGAATCATTACAACGAGCTTGCTGCGGCAATAAACGTATTGAAAGCGCAGAAAATGCAGGTTTTAGTTACAAATTTATCAGAACACGCCGTTGATTTTCGTGCCATTGATTACACTCAGCCAACCGCCATTATTATGGGCCAAGAACGCTATGGCGTTACTGCTGAAGCGTTAGCGCTTGCAGATCAAGAAATTGTGATTCCGATGGTAGGGATGGCCGAGTCACTCAACGTATCAGTAGCTGCGTCTATTGTTTTGTATGAGGCCCAACGGCAACGTCTCAATGCCGGGCTCTATGAACAACCGCGGTTAGCTGCAGCGGAACGCCAACGGGTGTTGTTTGAGGGGGGGCATCCCTTGTTTGCTCGGATCTGCAAGCAGCGTAATATTCCCTATCCAGCCGTTGCAGAAGATGGGCAGATTATTGCTGATGACTCATGGTGGCTGCTCATGCGCACGGGGCAATCAGCATGAATGGCGCGCTGCACCGCATTCCCCTCAACACGCTCAAAGGCGTTGGACCCAAGCTACAAGAGCGCTTGGCGAAGTTGGGTTTGGAGTCGGTGCAGGATGTGTTGCTGCATTTGCCGATGCGCTATGAAGACCGCTCACGAATTTATCCGATTGCAGCACTACAAACGGGTACCGCTGCCACAGTTATCGCCGAGGTTATTAAAGCTGAAGTGCTCTATGGCAAGCGCCGCATGTTGCGGGTGCGAGTCAAGGATTCGAGTAGCGTTTTGAGCCTGGTTTTCTTTCAGTTCAGTGCCGCCCAACTCAAACAATTTGAACAGGGCACACGACTGCAATTATTTGGGGAGGTGCGCCGCGGGCTCAATGGCCTCGATATGATCCATCCTGAATACAAAATTCTGGCTGTGGATGCCGTCGCTCCTGAATTTGCGGAAGAGTCATTGACGCCCGTATATCCAATGACAGAGGGTGTGCAACAGGCAACTTTACGGAAGCTCAGTGAACAAGCATTAAGTTATTTAAACGCTACCGCCTTACCAGAGTTGTTGCCCGAGCAGATGCAACCTGATGGTCTATCGTTGGAAGCGGCGATCCGTACTTTGCATCGCCCGCCGTTGGACGCGAGCTTGGAACAGTTACAAGCGGGAACGCACCCTGCGCAAACGCGATTGGCGACCGAAGAGCTGCTTGCTCATCAACTGAGTCTGTTGAAACTACGTGCTTTAAAACAATCACACCAAGCACGCAGCTTAATTCCGAATGTGGCGTTACAACAACGTTTTTTGAGTCAATTGCCGTTTGAACCGACGACTGCCCAGCGGCGCGTGGTACAGGAAATTCAGCAAGATCTCGCAGCGGATATTCCAATGATGCGTCTCGTTCAGGGCGATGTTGGTTCGGGAAAAACATTGGTTGCGGCGCTCAGCGCATTGACCGTCATGGGGCAGGGCTATCAAGTGGCTTTGATGGCTCCCACCGAAATACTGGCTGAACAACATGCGCTTACCTTTCGTCAGTGGCTAGAACCGCTTGGTATTGCTGTCGGTTGGTTAGCAGGCAAGCAAAAGGCGAGAGAACGCCAAGAGAATTTGGCCGCTATCAAAGCCGGCCAGGTTCAGTTCGTAGTCGGTACTCATGCTTTATTTCAGGCAGAGGTCACCTACCACAATTTAGCGTTGGTGATTATTGATGAACAGCATCGCTTTGGTGTGCACCAACGGCTTGAGTTGAGACAGAAAGGGGTTGATCAGGGCTATCAGCCGCATCAGCTTATTATGACCGCTACTCCTATCCCGCGAACACTCGCGATGACAGCATACGCAGACCTATCGACCTCGGTTATAGATGAATTGCCGCCGGGTCGCACACCGGTAACAACCGTAGCAATTCCGGATACCCGACGTGAGCAAGTGATCCAACGAGTACACCGAGTCTGTAAAGAAGACGGGCGTCAAGCCTATTGGGTCTGTACCTTGATTGAAGAATCCGAAGCATTGCAATGCCAAGCTGCGGAAGATACCGCATCGCAACTTGCAGAAGCATTACCTGACTTGCGAATTGGATTAGTCCATGGGCGCTTAAAAAGTGCTGATAAAGAAGCGGTAATGAATGCGTTTAAAGGACATGAGCTCGATTTACTCGTCGCAACGACCGTCATTGAAGTCGGTGTCGATGTGCCCAATGCGAGTCTAATGATTATAGAGAATCCCGAGCGACTCGGTTTAGCACAACTGCATCAGTTACGTGGTCGAGTCGGTCGTGGCGCAGTTGCCAGTCATTGTGTACTGCTTTATCACGCACCGCTCTCTAAAACAGCAACACAGCGACTCGGTGTTTTGCGCGACAGCAACGACGGCTTTGTGATTGCACAGCGTGACCTAGAATTGCGTGGTCCCGGTGAGTTGCTCGGACAAAAGCAGACTGGGTTGACCGACATGAAAGTCGCCGATTTACTGAAACACAGTCACTTACTTGCGGACGTGCAGATGCTGGCGCAACAAATTTGGCAAGACTACCCGCAAACGGCAGATGCGCTGATTCAACGCTGGTTGCCGCGGCGTGATCACTACGCCCAAGCGTAAAAATGCAGTACACTAGCAAGCAATTCTCTACGCAGTAACCATGAAGGCAATAGTATGAGCAAGTCCAAAGACACCATCGATTTCGGTTACCAGCAGGTCGACAAAGAGGCCAAGCAGGGCTTGGTCGCTAACGTATTTAACTCGGTGGCAAAAAAATATGATGTCATGAACGACGTCATGTCGTTTGGTATTCATCGGTTGTGGAAGCGTTACACCATTGATTGCAGCGGCGTTCGTAGCGGCATGAAAGTACTTGATTTGGCAGGCGGAACGGGCGACTTAACGGCACAATTTTCGCGCCGTGTTGGGCCGACTGGTGAAGTGGTGTTGGCTGATATTAACGAAGCGATGCTCGAAGTCGGCAAAGATAAATTACGCAACATGGGTATTGTCAGCAACGTAACCTATCAGCAAGCCAATGCTGAGGAATTACCTTTCGAAGACAATACGTTTGACATCATTACCATCGCATTTGGTCTGCGTAATGTCACCGACAAGCAAAAAGCCCTCGAGTCGATGCACCGCGTTTTGAAACCGGGTGGTCGGTTACTGGTGCTGGAGTTCTCAAAACCAGAGCCACCAATGCTGTCGCAGATGTACGATTTCTACTCCTTTACTATTTTGCCGAAAATGGGACAAGTGATTGCCGGTGATGCCGAAAGTTACCAGTATTTGGCAGAGTCGATTCGTATGCACCCTGACCAAGAAACGCTGAAAGGAATGATGGAGACTGCTGGTTACGACAACGTGACCTATACCAATTTAACGGGCGGCATCGTTGCTTTGCACCGAGGGTTTAAATTTTAATGTTATGGACCGTGCTACCTACTAGTGCTGCTGAAGCGCTGCTGAATCACATCTTGCAGTTGGATGAGGCGACGCCGAATCGTCTCGCGGCTCTTGCTGGCAAGCGTTTGCGTGTCACGTTAAAAGAGTTTGGCGCACCGTTAACGGTAGCGGCGACAACAGAGGGATTCAGCTTAAGTTGGGTGGATGCGGAGCCCGTCGATTGCCATATCGTGACGCGTCTTGCGGTACTACCTGAATTGCGTGATAGCGCCAACATTACTCGGTTGATTAAAGCGGATGCGCTCGATATTGAGGGTGATCCAATGCTCGCACAGGCTCTCAGTAAAGCAGTTACTGAACTCGATGTGGATTGGCCGGAAGTATTATCGCAACGCATTGGCGATGTACCTGCGCAGTTTTTATTGCAAATTTGGCAACGCAGTCAACGCTGGTGGCAGCAATTTCATGCCGATCAAAAGCAGTGGTTGCGCGATGCCATTATTGAAGAAAAACGACTGGCACCGAGTCGCACCGAATTCGAGCTTTTTAGTTCTGAAGTTCAACAACTTCGAGCACAACTCGATCGTCTTGAACGCTCGCTCAAACAGTTCCAACGAGGTTAGGCAATGCGAATTCAACGGTTGTATCTCATTACCAAAACCTTTTTGAGCTATGGCTTGGACCAACTCATCCCAGCCAAATGGCTACCTTGGTCGGTGCGAGTGTTGCGGTATGGGCTGTTCTGGATGCCAAACCGTCATCGCGATAAGCCAGCCGGAGTGCGTTTACGGCTGGCATTGGAGTCATTAGGCCCGGTGTGGATTAAGTTCGGACAAATGCTTTCGACGCGCCGTGATTTGCTCGATCCTGAAATTGCGAACGAGTTGGCTAAGCTACAAGACAAGGTTAAGCCATTTCCTGGAGAGCAGGCGCAAGCGCTGATTGAACGAGCACTCGAGATTCAGTCGATACATGATGAATTTGATAATTTTGTGGTGACACCGTTGGCATCAGCGTCAATAGCGCAAGTTCATACAGCCACGTTGAAGCATGGCCCTGACGCTGGTCAAGATATTGTCATTAAAGTCATTCGTCCAGATATTCGCAAAGCGATAGATGCTGATTTGCGGCTTATGGATACACTCGCCTCTGTGCTTGCGAAACACCTACCTGATGGGCGGCGACTGAAACCACGTGAAGTAGTGAAAGAATATCGTAAAACGCTGCTGGATGAGCTCGATCTGCTGCGCGAAGCGGCCAATGCAATGCAATTACGCCGCAATTTTGAAGACTCTGATTTGCTGTATATTCCGACGGTGTACAGCGACTATTCGCGCTTATCTGTGATGGTGATGGAGCGTATCGATGGTATTCCTGTGAGTGATGTGGATACCTTACATACGCTCGGCGTTAACATGCAAAAGCTCGCAGAACGTGGCGTTGAAGTCTTTTTTACCCAAGTGTTTCGCGATAGCTTTTTTCATGCCGACATGCACCCCGGCAAC
>DASSWH010000025.1:0-7396 GCA_035705175.1 Pseudidiomarina sp. | reverse complement strand
AAAGAAGGGTTCGATGTTGGTTTGGAAATGTCTGGTGTGCCTTCTGCCTTCGCAAGTATGCTCGAAACGATGAATCATGGCGGCAAAATTGCCATGTTGGGTATTCCACCTACCGCAGTGGCGATTGATTGGAATCAGGTGATATTCAAAGGGCTGGTCATCAAAGGAATTTACGGTCGCGAAATGTTTGAAACTTGGTACAAGATGGCGAGCTTGCTGCAGTCCGGTCTGGATCTATCGCCTATTTTGACCCACCAAATGCCAGTTGATGATTTCCAGAAGGGCTTCGATATTATGACCTCGGGTCAATCAGGCAAAGTCATTTTAAATTGGGATTAACGCATGCCTGAATTTTCGCGGATTAATACCACCACAGCACATCAACTCTGGGAAGCGGGTTCAGCCCGCTTCGTCGACATTCGCGATGAGCGCTCCTATGCAATGGGCCATATCCCAAGGTCGTTGCGACTCACGGATGCAAATGTCATTGAGTTCTTAGACTCACTCGAGGATGATGAAGCTGTCGTGGTGGTCTGTTATCACGGTAACAGTAGTCAAGGCGCCGCTCAGTATTTGGCTCAACAAGGCATTGAGCAGGTCAGTAGTTTGGATGGCGGTTTTACCGCTTGGGGCCAACTTTATCCAGAGGCAGTGGAGCGCGATTAAATGCAAAAGTTACTGGCGACGTCGAATGCAGCCATGATGGCAGAACTTCATGCGTATCTTCGGCAACGTGGTATACCCGTCACCGTCAGTGAAAATGGCAACCAGCTTGAGTTATGGCTCACCCAATCGAGTTACAAAGCTCTCGCCAAAGAATTAATTGCCGAATTCAAGAATAATCCACAACCGCACGAATCCCCAACAACACCTATAGGTTCGTATGACACTTCATCAAGCCGTCATCGATCCGATGTCTCACTGTGGCAACAATTGCGTGGTCAAGCGGGTGCTGTGACGTTTGGCTTTGCGATTCTCGTTGTCGCCGTCTATTTAGGGTTACAAACTCCAGCAGCAGAGTCGCTCTTTGCGACATTACGAATCAGCGACTATTTCGATGTGTTCCCGTGGACGCAACCATGGCGCCTGATTACGCCCGCTTTGTTGCATTTCAGTCTCATGCACATTCTATTTAACGTGTTTTGGTGGTGGTACCTTGGTGGTCGCTTCGAAAAGCTGTACGGTTCGGTGTGGCTGATACTTGCGCTGGTGGTGATCGCGGTCATTTCAAACGTTGCGCAGTTTCTCGTTGGTGGTCCTTATTTCGGTGGACTCTCCGGGGTCGTCTATGGACTCTTTGGCTGCGCCGTCGTGTTAGCTTGGCAACGCCCCACACATCCGCTGTTTTTGCCACCTGGTCTGATTGGTTTTATGCTCGTTTGGTTGGTGCTTGGTTACACGGACCTATTGTGGGTTAACGTGGCCAATACAGCCCACACCGCTGGTTTACTATCGGGCTTAGCGTTTGGCGCCAGCATGCGACTACTCGCTCTACGCAAGCGCTAAGCTATGTCGAGTTCTACGTTTCCAGCTATCTCGTTTCCAGTTATTGATACCGGTGGCGAAGCGCAATGGTTAGCACCATCCGAAGTTCATACACCACTGAGCCAAAGGCAGGCCGATTGGTTGCTCGACCCCGGTTCTCTCACTGCTAAGCTCAAAGCCTTGAGTGACGCATTTGACGTTCAAGTGCTGGGTCAGCGCGAATCCTCTCTGCTTACCGACGAAAAGCCATGGCTTGGCGAAGTGGCAACCGCTGCAGTCCGAGAAGTGATTCTATGGTGTGATGGGAGGCCATGGGTATTTGCTCGTAGCGTCTTTCCTCCCAGTGCATTAGCCGCGCAGCAATTAAACTTGGGAACGCTCGGCGACCAGCCGTTAGGCGAGCATTTATTTCGCCAACCTGACTTAGCTCGCAGCGCCATAGAACTCTGCCGATTCTCACCTCAATCACGAGTTGGCCAACTGCATCAGCAACTTGGTTATCGTGCTCATGAACTTTGGGGTCGACGCAGTTGCTTCTATACCGCAAATCAAACTGTTTTAGTTGCTGAAGTTTTCCTCGGCGCTGCTAAGCTGTATTCAGATCCGCAACCATCACAAGGATAGTTATGCGCTGGTTTTCCCCTGACCGTTTACATGCCTATTGGCGTCTGATGCGAGCCGATCGACCTATTGGCACTTATTTATTGGCGTGGCCTACGCTCATGGCGTTACTGATTGCAGGTGCAGGTGAACCTTCAGTGCGAGTGGTAGTGCTGTTTTTAATCGGTGTTTTTGTGATGCGATCAGCTGGTTGCGTGATCAATGATTTTGCTGACCGCAACATCGACGGCCATGTCTCCCGTACCCAATTACGGCCGCTCGCGACACGTGAATTGGTTGCTTGGCAGGCGTTATTGTTGTTTGCTCTATTAATTAGTTTGGCTCTTTTTATTGTCGTACAGTTCAATCAACAGACTATCTGGCTCAGTTTGGGCGCGGTAGCCGTCGCGACACTCTATCCATTCTGCAAGCGCTTTACTCAGTTACCTCAAATCGTCTTAGGTGTCGCGTTTAGCTTCGGCATATTGATGGCATTTACGGCATTGGATCAAGGACTGCCATTGGCGGCATGGCTGCTATTTACGGCCAACGTCGTTTGGACGACGGCCTACGACACGGAGTACGCCATGGCTGACCGTGCTGACGATGTGAAAATAGGGGTTAAATCAACCGCTATATTATTTGGTGGCTATGATCGCGCTATGATTGGCCTATTACAATTACTTACGTTGGCACTGTTATGTGCATTGGGTTGGCAATTGCAACTCGGATGGAGTTATTGGCTCAGCCTAATTATTGTTGCCACGCTCTTTGCCTGGCAACAAAAAATGATTTGGTGGCGCGAACCGCCGCGATGTTTCGCGGCGTTCCTACATAATAATCACGTTGGTTATGTCCTGACCTTAGGTATCGCTATCGACTATTGGTTTTGAGTCGAGGGCTTTTAACTGCAAAACTTGTTGAACTGATTGGCGAATGGTCTGTAACACAGCAGGTTCGAGCATGCAGTCTACACAATCGCTAAACGGACCAACACGCATATCCGCTTCAAACTGCCCCTCTTCGTTGACCTGAATAAAGGTTTCAGACTTCAGTGTACTGATCAAACCGCTGATCACTTTACGATCAAAAAATTCAGGCGCATTTACACCATGCATTGCGCTCAACCGCTCGGCTAACTGCACGGCATGACTTTCTAAATCGCTACGACTGATCGCTCCAGCCTGTTGCAACAATTCGAGAACGATAGCGTAGCGTTGCAACGTTTCACCCGCTGAACGAGCTAATAGTTGCAGTTGGAAATAAGCCTGACTATCGCGACTTTGCGCTGCATAAACCGCTTCACCTCGTTGCGATTCCGTGCGAGTTAATAGCTGCATGTCATGCAACTGCTCGATGAGCGCTTGCGCCCACAGATGCATTCGATCACGCGAATGACTCACAAACAATTCGTCTTGGAGCAGCGGTTGCATTTGCTCCAGTAACGCAGCCACTTCGGCAACTGTAAAACGTGTATAAGCAGTCGCATAAGCAGCAATAATACAAGGCACAATCATCATATGCATGATGTTGTTACGATAGTACGTCATCGCAATCGCATTGGTACCCTCTAAACGAATCATCTCACCGAGTTCATCTTTCTCGATTGAAAATTTGTCGTGAATACTAGCCAGTTGCCACAACTCTGCACCGCTTTGATGAGGCACATAGGAATCTTTGCTATATGGAACTTCACGCAGCAGTTGCGTGTAAATATCGAGCTGAGCAATTAGCTCTTCCTGGCTTAAGGTATGTTGCTCTGCACTCAGCAATGCCAGAGCCGACAGATTGACACTGTTAAGCGCGGCCGCATCATTAATCCGGTGCATAATTTGCTCGGCCAAAACATTGACGGTGGGAGTCAACCACTTGGGTCTTGACGGCTCTTCAGCCCCATGCGTAATTGCATTTCGCCAATTCGGTTGCAAGGTATCGAGCGTTTCACCTAAGTTAATCGGTTGACCAAAAGTGACAAAACCATGGCCAAAGTTGCGTAAATGGCGAATCGTACTCAGCACTTGAAAGACGGATTCCTTTTCCTTCGATTTACCCTTCAACTCTTTCAGGTAAGTACCGACTTCCATGACATGTTCATAGCCCAGATACACCGGCACAATCGACAGCGGGCGAGTTTGCCCGCGCAGCATCCCTTGTACGGTCATCGCGATCATACCCGTTTTTGGGGTTAACAGGCGCCCAGTACGACTGCGTCCACCCTCGGTAAAATACTCAACCGGATAGCCCTTTTGAAAGAGTCGATGGAGATACTCACGGAACACCGCCGAATATAACTTATTACCTTTGAAGCTGCGTCGAATAAAAAAAGCTCCGCCACGACGGAAGAGTGGACCTGCAGGGAAAAAATCCAAATTGACGCCCGCAGCAATATGCGGTGGCACCAACCCTTCTTTATATATCACGTAGCTCAATAACAGGTAATCCATATGGCTACGATGACAGGGTACATAAATAACTTCATGCCCTGCTTGCGCTAAAGCTCGAATACGTTCACCACCTTCAATGTGGATACCGTTGTATATACGACTCCATAACCAAGCCATAAAGCGATCCAGAACCCGTACGAGTGTTTCGCTATAGTTGGCAGCAATTTCATCGAGGTACTTATATGCAGTCTTGCGAGCCTGTTCGATGGATACTTTCTTACTCTTTGCTTCGTCTTCAATGGCTTTCTGCAATGCCGCCGAATTTAACAAGCTTTGAATAACCAGCTCACGGTCGGTTACTTTCGGACCTGCAACCGCATGACGAAGGCGTACGAAGTGCACGCGAGCCACGCGTGCCAGCTTGTGCGCAATGTTACGGCTACTGCCAAATTTGTCAGCCATGTCGCGCAACTGAACTGGACGGCTTACTCTAACCAAGATATTACGACCAGAAAAAAGCACCAACCAGAACTTTCGCCACATACCGGGATTGTCTAAATCACCGACCATCGGCTTGCCTTCCCGTCGCTCTTGTCCAGACTTACGGCCCCAG
The DNA here is from genome assembly GCA_035705175.1 of Pseudidiomarina sp. Classification (GTDB taxonomy): domain Bacteria; phylum Pseudomonadota; class Gammaproteobacteria; order Enterobacterales; family Alteromonadaceae; genus Pseudidiomarina. The sequence continues at coordinate 2,314 of DASSWH010000025.1, read as the reverse complement.
AAGACGCCAACAGGAACTAACTGCACGGCAACACTGCTGTCTCGTTCGTGAGCTTTCAATAATTGTTGGAATTCATCGATTGCGGCGTTGGCTTGCTTGGTTTCGGAGGGCGCAACGTACATCAGTCGCGCAAACGATTCCCCGTTTATCAGTAGGGGCTCATCGAGATCGGGTAACTGGGCCTTCGATAATGCTGCTCTTGCCACCAAATGATCAGCGGCGGATGTTGATCGCATAATATAAACAATCTGATTCGTGCCAACCGCTGACTGTTCGGTATCGCGATCGAGAATAATCTCAAAGCGAGTCAGTATTCGAATCGGCCAGTACAGTACCGCACGCCAAAAAGCCTGAAAATTCATCCAACATCCCCACGACAATGAAACGATGACAGCATAGCACCAATGAGTCTTTATTCTGCCAGAAAATCAACTGCGACTGAATATTTGGTCATTCGTAAGAAAAAAAGTTGCGAAATCAAAACACCTGTATATACTCACAGTATCACTGTATAGATAAACAGGTAATCAGATGCGTCCATTAACACCGCGCCAGCAAGAAATCTTGACCTTAATCAAAGATAATCTTGATGCAACAGGCATGCCGCCAACGCGAGCTGAAATAGCAACGCGCTTGGGATTCAAATCAGCAAACTCTGCTGAAGAGCACCTCAAAGCGCTGGCTAAAAAAGGGGTTATTGAGATGCTACCTGGCATGTCGCGCGGTATTCGTATCATCGGTGATGAAGACGATATGCCCGAAGGTTTGCCGCTGATAGGTCAGGTCGCGGCAGGCGAACCTATCTTGGCTCAGCAGCATATCGAAAGTCATTATCGCGTCGATGAGAATTTGTTTAGGCCTCATGCTGATTTCCTCTTACGAGTACAAGGCATGAGTATGAAAGATATTGGTATTTTGGATGGTGATTTACTCGCTGTGCATAAGACTCAAGAAGCTCGAAATGGTCAGATCATCGTTGCCCGTGTGGACGATGACGTTACCGTGAAGCGGTTCGAGCGCAAGGGGAATACCATTTTATTACACCCAGAGAACGAAGAGTTTTCGCCAATTCAAGTAGATTTAACCCAGCAATATTTTACGGTCGAAGGGTTAGCGGTTGGCGTGATTCGCAATGGAGCTTGGTTATGAGAAACTTTGATTCAGCTTACACAGCACAACAATTTTTAGAAACCGTTGAAAGTACGCCTTGGAACGGACAAGAGTCGGCACATTTGGCTACTCATCAATTTAATGATGTATTGCCACGCATTCAGGCGTTGGCGATGCGTACAAGCGAATGGATTACGGTTATTGGCGGTTCGCGTCACGTCATCGATGCGATGGTGCAAAGTGGTATCAGCCGTGCTCGCATTCGTTGGGTCGTTGGTAAAAACCAAGATCAGCGTGAATGGGCAACTGAACAAGCTCTTTTGGCGAGCACCAGTAGTGTAGTACTGAGTTGGTTGGACGATTTAACGCCACGGATGCAGCAACGTCTAAAAATGGCGAGTAAAGTCAGTCATACACACAGTTTTGTGTTTAACGCACTTCCTTCACTTACCCCACTCCACTAAATCTGCGAGTGAAGGTTGTCCTTCGGGCTGCTTCGGCAGCCCTTTTTTATGGTATTTTTTTCTCTCTTCCTTAAATTTTATTAACTTTGGCGGTGGCTTTTTCGTCACGTCATGGTATTTTGTTGAAGCAGCTTACTGCTAACACAAAAACAAAATAATAAGACTGATACAAAACAACAAAGGGTTAGTAGGGAAAGCGATTTTTCCTTTACCAGAAATGCTGTTCCTTTTTCTGCTCACCTCTTTGTTCTTCAGGCTCGCACTTCGGTGTTTTCGTGGTAGTCCACGTCGGAAGAATGAGAGGAGATGTCGCGTGAGAACGAGACTCATCACCGCGCTCGCAGCAGGTTTACCCCTGTCCGCTAGTGCACAATCGCAGTTCAATTTGACCCAAGGTGTCACAGATATAAGTAATCGTGTGTATGACCTCCACATGATCATCTTTTATATTTGTTGCATTATCGGTGTCATCGTATTTGGGACCATGTTTTGGTCCATGTTCCGCCATCGCAAATCAAAAGGTCGTAAACCAGCGACTTTTCATGAAAATGTGAAGGTTGAAATCGCTTGGACCATAATTCCATTTCTGATTCTCGTGGGGATGGCTATTCCAGCAACCTCTACGCTGATCGCTATGGAAGATGTCAGTGAGTCGGAGGTGACCGTATTGGTTACTGGCTCACAATGGAAATGGCACTATCGCTATTTTGACCATGACGTCGAATACTTCAGCTTACTTG
>DASSWH010000024.1:0-3638 GCA_035705175.1 Pseudidiomarina sp. | reverse complement strand
TCAGCGAATTGCTCACGGCCATAGGTCACGTTTATACATCGCGCTGAATGGTCAACGTCAACCACAACTTGAGACCGAGTGGGCTCACCGCTGGCAAGATATTTATTTAGGTTCGCGTGAAGACGTGAAACCAAGTGCGGTACTACAACGGTCAGTTGCCGCAGAAAATTGTAATGATCAGACGCATGTTGGTTATAGTTATGTGGCCGACCAAGGCTTATTTGAATTGTTGGTACCGCGGTCTGAAAACTACGTTATTCCAAGCGATTCGACGGTGGAGTGTATTGCCGACTATCTAGCTGGTCGCGTAAAAGAAGCGCATCCAGACGAGGAAGTAACTGTGACTGGATTTGAAGGCGTCGGAAAAGGAGCAATAGGCTATGCGTAAAGGATTGGTACTACTGAGCCTCATCCTGAGCATTCAGTCGACCTGGGCACAAGACATTGAACTGCGTGGTGCTGCGGCTCCGGGTGGTTTAATGATCGGTAAGGTCGACGTAAATACAGAAGTAATATTTAAAGACCAATCACTACCTAAAACCCCTCAAGGCTACGTGGTATTTGGTTTTGGTCGCGATGATACCGGTGTACACCGACTTATTTTGCGGTCAAAAGATGGGCAAGAACGCGTTCAAGAAATCGAACTGGCGGCTCGTGAATACGACATTGACCGCGTTGAAGGGGTGCCGCAAGAAACGGTCACTCCTGATCCGCAACAAGTTCAACGAGCGCGAGAAGAAGCTGAACGTGTATGGTTAGCTCGCAATCAAACCAGTACACGGACTGATTTTTTAACACCATTACAAATGCCAGCAGAGGGCAGGATTAGTGGTGTTTACGGCAGCCAACGGATCTTTAACGGAACGCCTCGAAATCCGCATTATGGTCTCGATATTGCTGCACCTACAGGTTCGCCTGTAACTGCACCGTGGTCAGGTCAGGTTATTTTTGCTGATGCGGATTTGTTTTATTCAGGGGGTACATTGATTCTCGACCATGGTTATGGAGTCACCAGTACCTATATTCATTTGCATAAACTTCATGTTGAGGTAGGTGACATCGTTCAACAGGGCGAGTTCATTGCAGAGATCGGAGCAACTGGTCGTGTGACAGGTCCCCATTTAGATTGGCGATTAAACTGGGGACAAGAGCGCCTCGACCCAGCGCTCGCCCTCGAACATTTTAAGGAATCCGCAACCAGTTTTTAGCTTTTTCAGAATCGATAACTCTTAGAATCCGGTTGTTGGCTTTTGGTGCTTGGAAATTGAGTTCCACTTGCAATAATTCATCTCTACGAAAGGCGTGAACGGTAACCCTTTGATTTGGTTTGAAACGTTCTAACACTTCGCGGATAGTTGTGTCGGTTACTTGTAGATAATCAATCGCAATGATCCGATCCATTGCACTTAAACCTGCCCGATGTGCAGCCTCGTCGTGGTAAACAACTTGTAGCTCCAGTCCGCTACTCGACGCTTTATATTTAGCGCCGAGCGAGACCGGCAGTTTCTGCGGACTAATCTTACCACCAAAGGTGTTGTCGTCGGCGGCAATTTCCGCAGTCAGACTGACGCCAAAACTCGCTAACAATTCGTCCAGTGGAAGCGGCTCCGTGGTGTTGAGTGCACGCTCTAGAAAGCTTTGCACATGAACTGGGTAATGTTCCTGTAAAAACGTCACCAGTGTCGACTCATCGGTACCCTCAGCAGTTTTTCCGTAGCGCTGCCACAGGTCACGCATTACATCAGCAAAGGTCACACGATGATCTGTTTGTTGTCGAATCAGTAAATCTAAACACAATGTGATCAGAGCGCCTTTGGTGTAATAGCTCACAATCGCATTCGGTGAGTTTTCATCTTGTTTATAATACTTGGTCCAAGCATGCAGCGACGATTCCGTCACCGTTTGTCGTTCAACCCCTTTACCGCGGTACACGCGCGCAATCGTGTCACCGAGTAAACTTAAATAAGTAGGGGCGTCAATAAGACCTGATTGATGCAGCACAAAGTCATCGTAGTATGAGGTCACGCCCTCGTAGAACCAAAGCTGCCGTGTATAGTTCTCATGCTCCAATTGGTATGGAATAAACTCTCTAGGTTTCAGTGATTTCACGTTCCAGCTATGAAAGTATTCATGACTACACAAGCTCAAAAAAGTCCGATAATCATTGTCTAACTGCGTTTTTCCTGGCGCCGGTAAGTCTTTTCGACTGCAAACTAAAGCAGTCGAATTACGATGCTCAAGTCCACCGAATCCTTTCCCAACCACCATGGTCATAAACAAATAGTGATCGAACGGTGGTTCATTACCAAAAAGCTTGATTTGATGCTCGCAAACTCGCGCTAGATCTCCACAAATGCGGTCCATATCCGCATATTGCCGGCCGGCAAAAACAAGGCTGTGTTTGATACCGCCGGCAATAAAATCAGCAATGGCTAGCTCGCCCATGAGTACCGGATGATCAAGTAATTCGTCATACGTCTTTGCGGTAAATGTACCAGCGTCAAATGCTTCACCTGTATGGCGCGTTAACCCGGTGGCTATCCGCCATTGAGGGTGCTCAGGTGGGGTCTGAATCTGGACCTCGCATGGAGACTCTAAAAAGCCCTCGACGCCTAGACACAAACTCGAATGATTAAAAAAACCAAATTGCTGGTCGAGATACGCTGTTCTGACCGATAAATCAAAGGCGTAAACTTGGTAGGTAATCGTTAGCACGCCTTGATGCGGGGGCAGTTGCCACGTTTGTTTGTCGATAGCAACAACAGGAACTTCTTGATTATTGCACGTTGCACGCAAACCAATTAAGTGGCGTGCGAAGTCACGAATCATATAACTACCTGGAATCCACGCTGGCAGCCGTAATCGCGTTCCTTCCGGTTGATCGTCAGAGATCGTTAAAGTCACCTCAAATAAGTGAGCGAAGACATCACGGGGAACAATATTATACTGCAGCATGAAAAACCCTCTACTTGGGCGCCACTAGGCAGACGCACGAACTATCGAAGATGTTATGCTAGCATGTCTGTAACACGCTATATAGCGGTTCGTGTGCGGTAAAGTGCGATGATCCTTATCGGGAAAAGCGTATAATTTAAACCGAGCAACGAAACGAAAAAGGGTGGCGTGGAGCCAGAACGAAAAGATGCAGTGGAAAACTATATTAGAAGATCGTAATCGCTTTTTCTGGGTCCTGCAGGGCGCCGGTTGGAGTGGTTATGCGTTAGTTCATTACATCGGTTCTTTAATGCATGAAATGCGCGATATTTATGCGCTGGTGTTAATTCTGGGCGCTTATGCTGGGTTTTTGTTAACGGTTCCTTTGCGCTATATGTATCGCCGTATCTGGGATTCGCCGCCATGGTCTTTGATTCTGATCGTGTTGGCAGCATCGTATGCGATGGCTGCGTTATGGGCGGTTGTTGATAACGCCACCTATTGGGAAATATATAAGTTTGGCTTTCGACCTGAAAGTAATTGGTTTTACTTCAAAAACACCATCGCCAAATTCTACATTATGTTGAGTTGGAGCGGCCTTTATTTTGGTATCAAATACTACCAAATGCTTCAAGACGAGAAGCAAAAAGCGCTGATGGCAACATCTATGGCTCATCAAGCACAATTAAAAATGTTGCGTTATC
>DASSWH010000023.1:0-2593 GCA_035705175.1 Pseudidiomarina sp. | reverse complement strand
GGTTCTTCACGTAAATCAGCGACCAACTCCGTGCTGTGGTTCATCGGTGAAGACATGCCAGGCACGCCGAACAAGCGCGCGGGCGGTATTTGTATCGGTAGCAAAGTAGCGCCAATTTTCTTCAACACCATGAAGGATGCTGGTGCGTTAGTCTTTGAAGCTGACGTTGAACAAATGAACATGGGTGATGTAATTACCATCTATCCATATGCAGGCAAAATTGAAAACGAAGCTGGCGCCGTCATTGCTGAATACGACTATGCGTCACGTGTCATTCTGGATGAAGTGCGTGCCGGTGGCCGGATTAACCTGATTATCGGTCGTGGTTTGACTGAAAAAGCGCGTGAATCACTGGGCTTAGGTCCATCTGATTTATTCTTGAAGCCAGAGCAACCAGCGGACAGTGGCAAAGGCTACACGTTGGCACAAAAAATGGTCGGTAAAGCCTGTGGTATGGCGGGCGTTCGTCCTGGCACCTACTGCGAACCGAAAATGACCACAGTAGGCTCACAAGACACTACGGGTCCAATGACGCGTGATGAACTGAAAGACCTGGCGTGTTTGGGCTTTAGTGCTGATTTGACCATGCAGTCATTTTGTCACACGGCGGCTTATCCAAAGCCAGTGGACATCGAAACCCAACATACATTGCCTGACTTCATCATGAATCGTGGTGGTGTGAGCTTGCGCCCAGGCGACGGTATCATCCACAGCTGGTTAAACCGCATGTTGTTGCCAGACACCGTTGGTACAGGTGGTGACTCACACACGCGTTTCCCACTCGGTATCTCATTCCCAGCGGGTTCCGGTTTGGTCGCGTTTGCCGCGGCAACCGGTGTCATGCCGTTGGATATGCCAGAGTCAGTGCTGGTCCGTTTCAAAGGCGAAATGCAGCCGGGTATCACACTGCGTGACCTCGTCCATGCCATTCCGTTATTTGCGATTAAAGAAGGTCTCTTGACCGTTGAAAAACGCGGTAAGAAAAACATCTTCTCTGGTCGAATTTTGGAAATTGAAGGTTTGGATCACCTCACAGTTGAGCAAGCCTTTGAATTGTCTGATGCGTCAGCAGAACGTTCTGCGGCAGGTTGTACCATCAATTTGTCGGAAGAATCTGTGGCTGAATATCTGCGTTCCAACATCACCATGCTGCGTTGGATGATTAACGAAGGCTACGGCGATGTACGTACGTTGGAACGTCGCGCTCGTAAAATGGAAGAGTGGATTGCGAATCCAAGCTTAATGCGTGCCGATGCTGACGCTGAATACTCACAAGTCATTGAGATCGATTTGGCTGACATTAAGGAGCCCATCGTCTGTTGTCCGAATGACCCTGATGACGCGAAATTCTTAAGCGAAGTCGCGGGCGATAAAGTAGATGAAGTATTCATCGGTTCCTGTATGACCAACATCGGTCACTTCCGTGCCGCTGGTAAGTTGTTGGAGAAAAACCAAGACGAGTTGAATACCCGTCTTTGGATTGCGCCACCAACCAAAATGGACGAGGCACAGTTACGCGAAGAAGGTTACTACAACATCTACGCCAATAACGGTGTGCGCACTGAAATGCCAGGCTGTTCATTGTGCATGGGTAACCAAGCCCGCGTTGAAGCTGGCGCAACCGTGCTGTCGACTTCAACTCGTAACTTCCCGAACCGCCTTGGTGACGGAGCGAACGTATACCTCACATCTGCCGAACTTGCGGCTATTGGCGCCATTTTGGGTAAACTCCCAACGCCAGCGGAGTACATGGAGTATGCGCAAGACATCAACTCGATGGCAGGTGAGGTCTACAAATACCTGAACTTCGATCAGATGGATGCGTTCCGCCAAGCAGAAGCTGCGGCAAAAGCGAACATCATCCCGACTATCCAGGTCGCATAAAAAAAGGGGCTTCGGCCCCTTTTTTGTGAATGGTGAATAGTGAACAGTGAATAGAAAAACAATCCGACTGAGTAGCTCAGTCTTAGTTTTTTGTCTAACTGTTCTCTGTTCCCTGTTCACTTTTTACCTTCTCTATCCAGGTGTTGATTTCTGCTTCCAGTACATCCAGCGGGATGCTGCCATTACGCAGTACGACCTCGTGGAATTCGCGTAGATCGAATGCTGTGCCGAGCTCTTGCTCCGCTTTAGCACGCAGATCCCGGATCAACATTTCACCGAGTTTGTAGGACAATGCTTGGCCTGGCCACGTGATGTAGCGATCGATTTCCGTTTTCACGTTATGCAGGCTTAATGCCGTGTTGCTGGCCATAAAGTCGAGGGCTTCTTCACGCGTCCAACCCATCGCATGCATGCCAGTGTCGACCACCAAGCGCGCCGCGCGCCACATTTCATAGCTTAAGCGCCCGAAGTTACTGTATGGATCTTGATAGAAGCCGGCTTCCAAACCAAGCCATTCGGCATAGAGGCCCCAGCCTTCACCAAATGCTGAAATATAAGTTTGTTGACGATAGCCAGGTACGCCCTCCATTTCACGGGCTAATGCGCCCTGTAAATGGTGCCCGGGAACGGCCTCATGCAGCGTCAACGCTTCCATCTCATACAGCGGACGCCGGTCGAGTGCATAGGTATTGACCCAATAGAAGCTAGC